>DASWEH010000039.1:0-6192 GCA_036394895.1 Anaerolineales bacterium | reverse complement strand
GCGCAGAGCAGCGAGCATTTCAGGCCAGACGTTTTTATGATGTTCCTTGTATTCTGCTAGCCGATCGCGGCGAACTTTGAATTGAAAACCTACGCGTTTCATAAGCGGCTCCGAGCGAAGTCAAATTGTCACTTCGGCAATTAGTCATCTGATCGCCAACTGCCGAAGTGACATGTTCTAGATCTTTCTTACTTCGTTACAGTCCGGTCTTACCAATTGGAATCATCAATGTTCGTCTTATCCCATATGAACGGCGGACCGAGCAGGACATTGAGGCCAAGGTCAGGATCATCTTCGATGGTGTAATCACCGAGTCTGCCAGCAGTAAACTTCTGACCCGCTTCAGCCTTAATTTCACCGGTCGCGAGAGCGTGCATTGCATATACCGCCAGGTAGCCCAGGTCGGCGGGATTCCACAGAGCAAATTGCGGAGCAGCGCCATTCTTGACATATTCACGCATCTGGTTGGGGGTGCCCAAGCCAGTGACAAAGACTTTTCCAATCAAGTTGGCATCTGTAACGGCACGGGCTGCAGCAGCGACACCCACGGTGGTTGGAGCAATGATAACCTTCAGGTCAGGATACTTGGTGAACAGAGACTGAGCTTCGTTATAGCTCTTGGTATCGTCATCGTCGCCATACACGGTTTCAACCAGTTCCAGCTTGGAATATTCCGGTTTCTTGAGTTCTTCCTTCATGACCTCGATCCAGGCATTCTGGTTTGGAGCAGTGGAAGTGGCGCTCAAAATCGCGATTTGTCCACCATCCGGTCCAGCCAGATCGGAAGCCATCTGGATCTCGATCGCGCCGATATCATGCAGCACAGCCTGGTTGATATGGAGATTGCGTCCCTCGGGTGCAATGGCAGAATCCCATGTGACGACCGGGATTCCAGCGTCCATGGCAGCTTGACCCGTGGGCACAAGAGCATCGGCATCATTGGCTGAAATTGCCAGACCACATGGTTTTTGAGCGATCAAGGAGTTGAGCAGGGTGAGCTGTTCGGTGGCGTCGGCGGTTGCTGAACCTTGATACAATACCTTTATGCCCAGTTCCCCGGCAGCTTCTTGCGCACCTGTATTGGCAGTATCAAAATAAGGGTTGCCAAGATTCTTGGGAACCAGAACGTAGTCGCCTTCACATGCAGCGGCTGGCGCTTCTGTAGCAGCGGGAGCTTCCGTGGCGGGCATTTCTGTTGCTGCTGGGGCTTCGGTTGCAGCCGGGGCCTCTGTAGCCGCGGGCGCCTGGGTGGGTGTGGCTGCTGAACCACACGCACTCAACAGAAGACTAAAGAGGGCGATGACCGAAAGGGTCAAAAACAACGAGCGGTGTTTCATTTTCTATCTCCTTCAAATTTGTGAGTTGACGTTCGACTTACCAACAATTGGATCCTCAGATATATAAGTTGTTCCGACCTCCTTTCAAAACGGGAAGTTGTTATCCTGGTGTCAGGCGCATGCAATGGCCTGGAACCACCACATTCTGCGGTATCAACCCCCAGCAATCACCGGCGCTCGAGACCAGAAGAAAAAAAGGAAGAATGCAATAAAGACTGCAAGTACACCCACACCCATCAACACAGCTCGCCATTGAATTCTGGTAGTTCTCAATGAAGAAACTTGTTGAGCCACACCGGGCAGCAAGATGGAAAGGATCAAGAGTAATCCGATCACGATGCCCTGAACCTGACCCTGGATGTTAAGCAATCCCATGCCGAAGCGCATCAAACCAATCAAAAGCAAAGAAAGAACGGCGCCAGGCATGGTCCCTTTCCCACCATTGATGTCCACCCCTCCCAGCACTACCGCGGTAATGACAGAAAGTTCAAGACCTGTGCCAATATCCGGACGCGTGCTTCCGAACCGCGCGGCTAATATCAATCCTGCCAGGGCTGCCATCAAGCCCGATAATGTGTAAATAATAAATTTAATCTTGGCAACCGGCACGCCTGAATAAAGGGTGGCGTTTTCATTATTCCCAATGGAATATAAGTAACGGCCAAACGTTGTCCGATGCAAAACCAGCCCGAAAATGATCGCCAAAACGATAAATAAAGCTACAGAAAAGGGAACGAGCGTCCCGAACACTTTTCCCTGCCCGAAATACGTAAAGGCCTTGGGATAGCCGCGGGCTGCCTGATCACCAAGGAAACCATAGGCAATACCGCGATAAAAGGCATATGTACCCAGGGTCACCACAAGCGCAGGCAATTTGACGCGAGAAACCAGATATCCATTCAACATACCGCCAAGGGTGCCAAGCAAAAGCCCTGCCAGTGCCGCTATCCAAATATTGACTCCCATGTTATGCAACAGTCCCATAAAGGAAGCACTCATTCCCATGTTGGAAGCGACAGACAGATCGATATTGCCCGTGATAATAATAAAAACCATTGGCAACATCATCAACCCGATTTCCATAAAGTCTGAGGAGGTGCGCGAGAGATTACCCGAATTCAAGAAAAATGGAGAAAGCCGTGTATTGATCAACACATCCAACAGGATCAACGCCACCAGCATCCATTCCCAACGCAGAAAAGTAGACAGGAAGGAACGAGGTGGCGGATTTTCGCTAATGAGCGTTGCGGATTTTGATTCGCTGACCACGTGCGTGTGGGCCTTCATGCTTTGGTCCTCTCCACCCGGTTTAAGATCCACTTATCTGAAATGACCGCGATCAAAATCAACAAGCCTTGGGCTGCCAACTGCCAGAATGGCGAGATACGGATCAAGGTCAGCGAGTTTTGAATGATGCCAAGTAACAAGGCGCCCAAGAGTACTCCTGGCACAGTTCCGACTCCGCCGCTGATGCTGACACCGCCTACAACAGAAGCTGCCACGGTTTGAAGCTCAAAACCGAGAGCCGTATTGGTCTGCGCCGATTCGAACCTGGATGCCCATAGGACTGCCGCAAGCCCACAGAGCAAACCACTCATCAAATAAACCAGGAACGTAATCCGCTGCTTGCGGATACCGGCAAATTGGGCAGCGTCTGGGTTGCTACCCACCGCATAAATATCCCGTCCTGTCCGCGTATAGTTAAGAAAATAATACACAAGGATGGCGACCAGGATGGCAATGATCACCATATTTGGTAAACCGAATGGCGTACCCTTGGATAACAGCTTGAAATTTTTGGGTAATTCGAATGAATTGATCCAGGTCCCCTGGCTGTAATAAAAGACTAGGCCACGATAGATACTTAAAGTGCCAAGGGTGGCAATAATCGGAGGGACCTTGCCATACGTAATGATGAGTCCGTTAAAACTTCCTAGCACGGTTCCTAATGCCATTCCCAACACAACCGCGAAAATAACTGGTGTTTCAGGATTCTGCTTCACCACGAACGCGACCATCATCGCAACCAGGCCAATCATCGAACTGACGGAGAGGTCAATACCATGTGTGATAATGACCATCGTTTGCGCCAGGGCTACGATTGTCAGGATGGAAATATTTAGGAGAATATCCTTGAAATTATCAATCGTCAGGAATGAATGGGCCCGGAATGTGACAGCAACGACCAAAATCAAAATGAAGAGACTGATCCCTGCTTCGCGGAAACGGATGAGAGTCCAGAGCAAGCCATTGCGGGAAAGCGAAGTTCGGATGGCAGGAGGATTTTGAACGGTCACTGTATATTTCCCATCGTCACGTTTTGAGTCGCAGCCGAAATGATCTTTTCCTGGGTAGCTTCGAGGCGGGAGAATTGTCCCGTCATGTAACCTTCACGCATAACGATCACACGATCACTCATTCCCAGGATTTCCGGTAGTTCGGAGGAGATCATCAAAATCGCCATTCCTTCCGCTGCCAGTTTGCTCATCAAGCCATGGACAGCTGCTTTTGTGCCCACATCAATGCCACGGGTGGGTTCATCCAAAATGAGAATGCGAGGATTAGTGGAAAGCCATTTTGCCAATACCACTTTTTGCTGATTGCCGCCAGAAAGTTCACGCGCCAATTGCCAGATGTTATTGGCACGCACCTCCATTTGGCGAGCAGCCTCATAAGTAAACTTCCGTTCCACCTTATCCCGTAACCAGCCGTTACTGGCATAGCGATAAAGCATGGGCAGACTAATATTCGATGTGATATGCATGGCAGGAATTAATCCATGCAGTTGCCGGTCCTCGGGCACGTAAGCCAACCCAAGCTTTATTGCTTGTTGAGGCGATGTGATGACGACATCCCGCCCTTCAACCTGAATCCGCCCTCCTGTGGCTGGCTCTACTCCAAAGATGGCGCGGGCTACGTTAGTCCTGCCAGCGCCTACCAATCCAGCCAAGCCCAGGATTTCTCCACGTCGCAGTTCAAAACTCACATCATGAAAAGATCCGGCACGCGACAGATTCTCTACCTTCAAAATGACATCACCCGCGCGTACCTCCTGTTTGGGAAACAAATTGGTGATCGCGCGTCCGACCATCATACGAATCAGATCGTCGCGAGTCACATCGGTCATGGATCGTGTATCAACGTAAGAGCCATCCCGCAAAACAGTGACGCTGTCAGCCAGTGCAAACAGTTCTTCGAGACGATGAGAAATGAAAATGATGGCAGTCCCCTGCTCGCGTAAACGTCGTACCAGGCGAAATAGATCGTCCACTTCGTGAAGCGTGAGAGACGAGGTGGGCTCATCCATGATCAAAATCTGTGCATTGATCGAGAAGGCGCGCGCGATCTCAACCATTTGCTGTTGAGCAATACTCAAGGTGCGAGCTTTTTGTTTTAGATCCAGCTGTACGCCAAGGGACTCAAGCAGCTTGCCCGCTTCCGCGTACAACTTGCGCCAGTCGACTCGGCCGCCTCGTGTGACAGGTTGGCGACCTGCAAAAATATTCTCAGCCACATCCAAATCTGGAAAGAGACTCAGCTCCTGATAAATGGCGGCAATCCCAGCCTGACGCGAGTCACGCGCATCGCCGAAATGCACAGGTTCCCCATTCAAAAGGATCTCACCCTTATCTGGATGATGAACGCCCGTGATGATCTTTACCAGGGTCGATTTTCCTGCGCCATTTTCTCCCAATAGTGCATGGACCTCCCCGGGACGCAAAGCAAAAGATACTTCGTGCAACACCTCAACCCCTGAAAAACTCTTGCTAATTTTGTTCAGTTCCAGAATGGTTTCACTCATTTGATGGAAGCCGCCTCTTCTTCACAAATCGTAAACTCAATTCCTGCCTGCTTGAGCCGCTCTGCCCACTCTGAAGACAAATGTTTATCTGTGAACAGACAATTGATCTTCTCGGGGCGCGCAAAGGAGGTCAGGTCTTCTTTGCCAAACTTGGATGAATCCACCAACGCAAACAATTGCTGGGACGACTCGATCACCTTCCGCTTCAGTTGCGCCTCAGCCAGGTGGACTTCGGTCATTCCATGCTCCAGGCTGAATCCGCTGCAGGAAAGAAACGTTTTTTGAATATGCAATTCCTCGATAATGTGTTCGCTCAATAATCCTGTTACCGAGGAAGATTCATTATTGACAACTCCTCCGAGCAATATGACGGTATTCGTCGGGTTCTGCGACAATTCGCGCGCCACTTCAAAACCGTTGGTCACAACCCGCAAGCGCCGGCGCTCTGATAACGCCTTTGCAAAATAATAGGCTGTGCTGCTCGCATCCAACAAAATGGAGTCACCGTCATTAACCAAAACAGCCGCCTCACGTGCAATCGCAAGTTTGGCAGCTGCATTTTGTTGATAGCGTCTCACAAAAGAGTTATTCTGAAAATGATCCTGCTGGTTCAGGACGGCTCCCCCATGCACCCGTATCAACACTCCCTGGTGTTCGAGCGCATTGAGATCATTGCGAACGGTACCTTCCGAGACATCCAACACGACAGCCAACTCTGGGACGCGCAAACCTGGCTGTTTGCGAAGAATGTCCAAAAGAGATTGGCGTCGTTCGTAGGTAGTCAAAGGCTATCCTTTGTTGAATTTTGTGGAATTTTGTGGAATTATGCAAATTCATATTATCAAGTTTGTTGCTTTTTGTCAATATTTTAATACCTAAATTTTCGGAATCTGATGGTTTAAATTAAAAAGAGGCATTTGTTAAAAGTAATGCCTCTTAGAAATGGAAGTGATTCCCACCCCATCTTCCACTTGGCTCTGTTTTGCGAAGCTAGATTCTGACCCGTGAGAAGAACTCTGGCAAGCCGCGTATGCCCAGTCGTAATCGGAAGAG
>DASWEH010000038.1:0-5581 GCA_036394895.1 Anaerolineales bacterium | reverse complement strand
GCTGGTGGCAGGTAATGGTGACTCGTTCCTTCATCACGCAGCGCTTTCTCGATAAGAACGAAATAAGGCGGATGACCTTTGCTGACGATTTGTCCTGCAGATGTCATGCTTATCAATAATTCACATCCAGATGCAAACATTTCTTCTGCCACGAGGACTGCAAAAGATGCACCAACTGCAGTTCCCACGATGCCAAATTCAATCCCTTTATGAATGAAGTTATACATCTGGGTGTGATAGCATGCCCAGTAAGGATTGAAATGTGCCCGACCAGTTGCTACTAGATTCTGAACAATATCTCCATCCGGATCCAGAATACAAACTTTGGGCACCACTCCTTCCGGAATGGACTTTTGCCGTCTGGCCTCTCGCAGAAGGTTCTCTGGCGTAAAAACAGATGGCTCTTTATAGTTCTTAGGAATAGACATTATTTTCATCCGAGCTGTTAATTGCCCCATAAGAGGCAGATTGTGACGATAATAGATTTAGCCCAGCTTTTATACTTTCTCTCCCACCAGTCCATAGTGATAAGGTGGAAATTGTATGATCTTTCCATCAGTTCTGAAAGACGCCTCTAAAAGCCAGGATATGCATTGTTCAGGTTTAGGACGGATATCCAGAGAAGGGCCGCGCGGCGTAGATGCATCATGAATCCAGTGGATCACCCCAATTCTTCCACCGGGCTGCAGAATACGCCTAGCTTCTGTCAGGATTTTCACTGGTTCTTCAGCATGCAGAATATTGAATAGCATTACATACTCGCAACTGTCATCTGGGAGGCCGGTTCCCAGAGTCACAAAATCACGCTGCACTGTTTGAACATTCTTCAAGCCAGCTGTTCTAGCTTTTTCTTGTGTGATCTTTATCATTTCACTTTCAATATCCAAGGCGTAGATCGTACCTTGATTGAGCTGCGCTGCCGGAATAGTAAAGGTTCCATACCCACAACCCAGATCAACGATCCGGCCAGTAAGGTTTTGAATTCCCAAACCCCTCAGGATGAAATCCGGGTCAAAGAACTGATCCCACATTGGTTCATCTGGCATTCCACTTTGTCTTGCTTTCATTTTTCTGCTCCATGTAAGAGATGGTTGATAAGAATAACATTGGCAAATTAGCGACTACCGAATAAAACCCGCCCATATCTGGGCGGTGAGAGGAGCTGTGTTGACATTGCATGATGCTGCAGAAGCTTTTTCTATTTGACTGTGTTTCGAGGAATCGAGAAGCGGAGATTATGGAAAGCCACTTGAATTAATCCTAATTTTCCAAGACTGCAAATACCTCATCGATACTCACCTCATTCGATTCAGCAAATACCCCTCGACGACCACCTCGCCCCATAATGACTGTATGAGTACCTCCAACGTAGATCCAACCCTTCTGAGGAACCCATTGTTGTTCGCTCAGCTCGGTGAAGCCACTCGCCAGCGCGTTGAAATTCATTGTTACCGGTGCGCAAAAGCGGCAGATCATGGCTGCCATCTCACGAGTAACATTTTTATAGCTTGTGCATGTACCATCCGGGGTAAATTCAAACGCAAGTAATACACCCTTCATGTTGACGAGGTCATCCAGATTTGTTGCCAGGACTAATCCTTTCACATGCAACACAAAGTTGGAATAGAAGTAATGGCTTTGGATAGCTCACGAAAGCTATCCGGGCTCAGTCTAAAATACTAGTACTTTGTCCGCTGCCATTGTCCATTCGCCAAGTAGATCCATGTTACCGGATTGCACCCCTTCCACAAATCGTTCAGGCCCGAGCCCGCGGGCCTCCTGACATGACCCTCAGGTTGCTACTTCCCCACGCTTGGCTAGTGACTTTAACATCCGTTCAGCATTGTAGTATCCTTCGGGCGTTTTCTGCCCGGCAATAGCACAGTTGACGCCATCCCCCATCAAAAAGACTCGAATGTGGGTGCCTTCCCGTTTTACAAGATTTAGAGCCAAGCGAAAGGCATTATATGGTCGTTCGTTGCCATAGGGAGCATCATTGACGATGAAGAGATATTCGGTGTTTGCAGTCATGAAGTCTTCTCCAATGGGGTATTATGCGCGTGCAGTCTGGACCAGCACTGCTCCGGATTCAAGATTTTCCAACAAGACTTGACGCATCAGGTCGCAAGCTTTGATAATTTTGGGATTACTAAGTTTGTAGAAAACATTCAGGCCTTCGCGTCGTGTCGTAACAATCCCTCTCTGACGCATAAGCGATAGGTGTTGCGACAAATTAGCCTGGCTGATCTCCAAAGCTTCCGCCAATTCAGTTACGGATAATTCTTGATCACGTAACTTGTCTATGATTTCTAACCGTTTCGGGTTGGCTAATGTGTGGCAGATACCAGCATGCAGTTTGTACAATTGACGATCGACCATGTGAAGCTCCCTTATATTAGGAATTTAGAATATTGTAATATTTAGACATAGCTTTGTCAACTTTATCTTCCTCAAGGAGTAATCTTAGCAGATTCCCATATCATTGATGGGCGCACACGGTATTGGATCAAGGGCAATGGGATTTTCAGTCCGCGTATTGTTTAATGTAGCCGTATGAAGTTGATCACATAAAGAAGATGCAACGATGATTATTTCGTTGCATCCTTTTCAAAATAAATTTGCTTATAAAAAGATGGCGAATTAAAAACGGAGTGTCCCTACTCTTTGCCTAGTCCCAAAGAGACATTTATGCTTGCCATGCTGAGCTGGTAGAGCCAATTCGCCATTTGTTCGGGGGAGTATGGCTGATCATTCTCTAGCCACCAGACAATCGCGCCCACTCCCGCGTCCATCAGATAGTTCACGGTTAGGTCTATAGGCGGGCGATTTGGATCGGATACGGAAGCTTGAGCTGCCAGCATCTGACGATATCCGCGTTCGATATAGTCACGAAAGCTTTGCGCACAGAATGTCGGATCTCCCTGCTTGCCCAACATGACTCGATAAAAGTCAGCATTCGCTTGCATATGCCGAAGCAATTTCGCTAACCCAGAAGGCGGCGTATCCAAAGATGGCAATTTGTCATTGCCAGGCGAAGGATACCCTTCATCTGAGTCAATAAACCCCGAAAGCTCTTCCATATAATGCGACAATAGATCGTACTTATCTTCATAATGTCGATAGAACGTAGCGCGGTTGACCATAGCCCGCTCGGTGATGTCACGCACAGTCACATGAGCGAACCCTTTCTCGCTAGCAGCCTCGAGAAGTGCCTTTTGAAGTAGTTTGCGGGTACGGCGCACCCGTAAATCCTCTAGATTCTGAGTCATTTTTTCACTTTCTGTTGCATATGCCACACATGATCGCGCTTTGCTGATTGACGACTGACGAAAGTCAAGATAGTATGTTGCGCAACAAGTACGATGATATGCAACATGATGTTGCATATTCTAGTACAAATTCAAGAGGACGACAACCATGAAAACGGAGCGAATTGACACAGTGGTGATTGGTGGTGGGCAGGCAGGCCTAGCAATGGGATATTACCTATCCCAGCAAAAGCTGGATTTCGTAATCCTTGACACGCACGTACATGCTGGGGATAGCTGGCGCAAACGCTGGGACTCCCTACGATTGTTCACGCCGATGGGCTTCAACAACTTACCTGGAATGCCGTTCCCAAAATCCAATCATCGCTTCCCTACGAAGGATGAGATGGCTAACTATTTGGAGGGCTATGTGACGCGCTTCCAACTTCCCATGGTGTTCAATACTAAGGCAGATCAACTGGCGCACGATGGTGACACTTATCACATCACCGCTGGCATGTTACACCTGAAAGCAAATCATGTGATCGTGGCAACGGGGACCAATCCTACCCCAAGCATACCTGCGTTCGCTAGGCAGCTTAATCCTTCTATTAACCAACTCCACTCAGTTGCCTATCGTAACCCGGGCCAACTTCGTGAGGGCCCGGTGCTCGTGGTGGGCGCAGGCAATTCTGGGGTAGAAATCGCGCTAGAGTTGGCATCACAACACCCAGTGTGGCTGGCCGGCCGCGACACTGGTTTTGTCCCTGCAAACTACGGAAATTTTAGTTATGAATTTGGGGCGATCCTCTTCAAAGCGTTGATGCAGCATCTCACTGTGGATACTCTCCTTGGACGTTGGATCGTACAAAGAGCTAGGGAATTCAGGGGAGGTCATCCTGTGGTTGGGATCACGCCGGAAGATCTCCTTCAGGCGGGTATTCAGCGTGTGCCGCGCGTGACAACTATCAGTAATGGACGGCCTGTCCTAGAAGATGGACAAGTCCTTGATATTACGAACGTGATTTGGGCCACCGGCTTTACGCGCGACTATCGCTGGATCAAGTTGCCAATATTCGATGCTACAGGGAATCCAATCCACCATCGCGGCATCGTTCAGTCAGAGCCAGGTTTGTACTTCACTGGCTTGCCCTTCCAGTCATCAGTGCTCTCCGGTCTTGTGGCAGGAGCTGGAGTGGACGCGAAACACATCGCGAAGCATATTTCCTTGCGAGCCAAGATCGATGACCTTTCGCATCAAGGAAAGGCCGATAAACTGAATAGACGAGCTTCAAGCACAAGCTAAACATCAGGAAAATGAAAATGACAGAAAAACGAGTTAAAGAAATTGTCAAAAAGATTGCCGTCAACGATTACATCATGGAGAACATGTTTTGTGCACCGAAAGGCACACTCGGACGGCTTGGCGGCCGGTTGATGTCTCAGGATCGCTGGCTACCTGCTTGGGTACTGGATCTGCTTGAGATCAACCCTTCTGATTCGGTGCTAGAAGTAGGCCCAGGACCCGGACTTGGCTTGCAACTCGCAGCAGCGAGGGCTTATGAAGGGCGAGTGGTCGGCGTTGATCAATCTGAGACGATGCTGGCGATGGCGCGTCGACGAAACCACGCGCTGATCAAGGCAGGGCGTATTGAACTTCACTTAGGTTCTGCTGGCCAACTGCCCTTCCATGATGCCACTTTCGATAAAGCGATGACAATAAACTCCCACCATATCTGGCCAGATCCCGTAGCTGGTCTCCGGGAGATCAAACGCACCCTTCGACCAGGCGGACGCATCGGCATTGCCATAACACGTTTCTCCTACGCGTCACCAGACAACTTCGAAAGTCTGTTGATTAATGCCGGTTTTACAGAAATTAGCGTGTATACTGGCGGGCCGGGGAACTGCGCCATCGGTCAAGCTTGATCCGAAATGACTTCATCGTGACACTGCTTCTAGCAAATAGAAGATACCCAGTACAACTCTCTTGCTCCCCAGTATTTTCAATTCTCCTGCCTGAACTAAGTCCAGGGGATCCTAATCACTAGCCTGCGCGGCGGGTTCCATCGCACGGACGGTTGGATTGAAGATCATCGCAAGCACAATCAGTGTGATGAGCGTGCCTGAAATGACGAGTAAGCTGGTGACATCCACACGGCTGAAGACTCCAGAGAGTGCCATCGAAACGGGAATGAGACCTATACTGGCAAATAGCAGCAGGCTCATCAAGCGCCCCATAAATTCTTCGGGCGGGCGGCTGTGTACCCAGGTGACTAAGAATACCAATATGTAACCGTTGAATGCGCCCACCGCGAGTCCTATGACAGCGG
>DASWEH010000037.1:0-7935 GCA_036394895.1 Anaerolineales bacterium | reverse complement strand
TAGGCGTCAATGACTGCGCCATGCGAAAATAGCGTGCCATCGGGGTTTTTGAATTCGAGGGCGATCACGCCCGTCGCATCGCCGCGTAGGAAGCGCTGACCCTCGGTGCCCAATTCGCCCCGCACATAACTGGCGAGCGTGCGTTTCCCTCCGCTGAGGGCTGCCTGGTTGAAACGTACATCCCGCTGCCCACCGACGAGCGTGAATTGTACCGCGTCGAGAATGGTGGATTTGCCTGCGCCGTTGATGCCGATAAAGTAGGTGCTGCCCTGGCAATCAATGGTTGTGTTCTCGAACAGGTGCCAGTTGATGAGGCGGATTTTAGTGAGGGTTTTCATCGCTATACACTTTCTTCAACTTCTTCTTCAGTTCCAGTGCGATATTTGCGAATCCACGCGTCAAGTTCATCCACGGTTTGGATCGGGAGGATCATGCGGACGGAACCACGCAGCCGCAGGCGAGCTTCGGCGTCGCGCACGTCTATAGAACGGCCATCGAGAGTCTCTATCAATCCAATCGTGCGAAGGTGGCGCAGGAGGGTTTCATATTGCCCCACGCCGAGATCGCGTTCCTTGCCTGTGATCGTGCGGTATTCTTCGCGCACTTCTCCGATGGTGACAACAGGGTCTTGCGCGAGGCTGAGGCGCTCGATGTGCTCTTCGCAGAGTTTGCGGAGGACGAGAATCATCAGGGTTTCATCGAGTTTGTAGCGGGCGCGACAGTAACTGTATTCAGAGACTGCTTGAAATATTCGATGATAGTCATCGTGGAGAAGTTGGAAGCCAGTAAGTTCGAGCGCAGTCTCGCACGCAGCGCGATTGCGATGAATGAAGTAGTAATCATCCTTGTCATCGTCTTTGTCCTGATAGAGGAAGACTTGTCCGAGGAGCCGGTTGATGACGCGTGGGAGGTCGCGTTGGGATTTTTCGGGGAGAGAGGAGAGATGGTTAAGTTCCATAGTACTTTTCCATTGTGATTTTTGTATTTTGATCAAGATAAATTCACCACGGAGACACTGAGTCACGGAGCATCTTTTGAGAGTCCGCCAATCTTCGCTAACACCTGCACTGCACCAAACGCAGTGCGGTGCAAGTGTCAGCGCGAATGGGTTTCAGAAATTCGCGTAAATTCGCGAGGATTAGCGGATAAAAATCTCAGTGTCTCCGTGTCTTAGTGGTTCAACTTCATGTTTGATTCTTTCGCGGATTGCGAGCGGAGCTTTGGTTTGTCCGATTCATGATTACAACTTTACTAATTCGAATGCAACAATTCGATATGTTCCCATGTCAACAGATTCGCCATTTGTGATTTCTAATCCGTAGGAGACTTCTGGATGGTGGGCATAAGCTACAATGGTCGTGAGCCAGTGCAGGTCGGTGGAGATTTCGGTGGGAAGTTCGGCAATGTGGAGTTTTTTGTGTCCGTTGAAGAAGCCCATGACTTTGCGATTGACCTTGTCGGGCGAGAAGGCCTGGGTCACGTCTTTCATGGTCAGCGCTCGCAGGTGTGCCAAATCTTCGGGATGAAGAATGGGAATGACGACAGTATCGGATACGAAAGGCGCGCGGCGCTGGGGTGGCGTGTAATAACTGTGAAGATCGGGTAGGTCCACGGGATGCTGGCGGAGGGCAGGCGCCTCAGGTGGAAGATATTCCATACCTTCTTCTTTCAACGCAGCCAGCTTGCGCGTCAGTGAGACCAAACGGTCTTTGAAACTACCGTCGGCATTGCCCAATTGATAGCGTATCTGTCGCAGGGATGTCCGTAGATATTGCGCGTGGCGTTTGTCAATATCTTCGATCAACGGGTCAAGTCCTTCGAGCTGGTGGATGATGAAGTGCATGTACCCTATCAATGTTTGTTCGGCTTGCGCCGGGTTTATTCGGCTCTGTACAGAGAACTCTTCGGCGGCTTGCGTCAGCCAATCGGGATCGAGCTGCCAGGTTTGCAAGCGGCCCGCAATGTCGCGGCGGTAACGCGAAACATGGTCAGACGTCTTGAGCGCGTGATACGACGCACCCAATGTCTGTGAATAATCTTCAAACTGTAATCGCAAAATATCGGCGATGTTCTTTTCGCGCGTGGCGCGCTCCACATAGCGGCGGATGTTTTGGTTGAGTTCACTCAGTCCGCGCACCATTTGGCGGACATTTTCATAAGCCTGTGTCACGGCCAGCGCGGGCGAAAAATCCTTATTGGTGTCGGCAGCCGTGATGAGTTGATGCGCAGCATACAACTGTCCAGGGAAATCGTGCGGCTTTTGTTCCTGAATTTTGCGGAACGCTTCGAGCAAAGTAAAAGCGTAATCGGGCAAGCTGATGGTTTCGCTGTAATCGGCGTGTTGTTCGCGCTCGATCCAACCTGTCTCTTCGAGACGGCGGATAAAAAAGGAAGCGTAATCCTGCTCGGATTTTGGATTCGCTGTCGATGCTGAATCATCCTCAGCCCCAGCCTGATTCGCCATCTCAACCTTTATTTCCGCCTCGGCATTCGCGCCCGCCTCCCGCAGATAATCCAAAATTTCAGCGATGACAACCTCCCGCGCCAACCCAAAACGATTGAATTCCGCAAGCGCATAGATGCGAAGCAGGAGCGCCATGTAGTGATGCTGGAGCGAAACATCGCCATGTGTAATGAAAAGGTTGAAGAGGTTGAGGGGAAGAATGTCAAAGGGATTTGCCATCTTGCGGTTCCCAAACGAGAATATCCTGCAATTCGCAGTTGAGGGCAGCGCACAAGCGGGCTAGGGCGTCGAGATCTACATGGCGGGCTGCGCCTGAATCGAGGCGATAAACGAAATCTTTCGGCACGCCTGCTTTCTCTGCCAGTTTACGTGGGGACATACGTTCGCCCGTTGCAACCTGATGTTTCCCGAGCAGGATAGTAATACGACCAGATGTCGAGATTTTAGAACGCATGTTCTCATTCTACTGACGCGGGGATGGTTTGTCAAGGTTTTTGGCGAAGAAACAGGACAGGTGTAAAATAATTTAAGATGAGTATACACCATGAACGTTCAACTGACCGAAGAAATCATCCGTAGCGGGGCCAGCGACCAGAGTTATCAAAAAGGGCGCGGTATCCATCATGGCAGTTTACTGTGGAAGAGGGAAACAGTGAACTTCAAGATCCATAAAAGTGATGTATAATTATAATGTATAAAGGAGCTAAAATATGTCTGAACACATGATCCGTAAACAAATTTATCTTGCCCGGCGACAGAATCTAACGCTGAAGCGGTTGGCAAAACAGCGGGGCATTAGCGAAGCAGAAGTAATCCGACAAGCGCTGGAACGCGAGGCAGAATTATCTGTCTCGAAAGTCAAGGGTAGCAAACAGGCGCTAAATAATATCATTCGATATGCTCGTTCTCTTCGTGAGCGTCCCGAGTTCTTGCGCGGTGAACCTTATCGATTCGAGCGCGAAGAGCTTTATCGCGAACGTGAGGATCGCTGGTTCAAGCCTAAAAGAGGCTGATCAACTATGCCTTCTGTTCTGCTGGATACCAACATTTTGATCTATACCTTTGATCCACGCGATGAGGTACGTCAAGAACAAGCCATTGCTGTACTACTCAAGCTCGAAGAAAATGAACAAGGCTGCTTGAGTGTACAATGCCTTTCTGAGTTCGCCAATGCAGCGATCACAAAGCTCCGTCTCTCTGCTGGTGATATTATGGCGAAAATCAATGAATGGCAGAATGTCTTCCCTGTGTTCAACCTGACGCCTCAAATTATCTTGGAAGCCACACGCGGGGTGCGCCACCACAAACTCTCCTATTACGATGCACAAATCTGGGCCAGCGCCAAGCTCAATCAGGTGCCAGTGATCTTTAGTGAAGATTTTCAGAATGGACAGACGTTAGAAGGGATTCGATTTGTAAACCCTTTTGCAAACGAGTTTACGATCGATGAATGGTAATTTTGTTGAGATTAATGTGCCCAAATAATTGTTCATGTTAAGGTAGTTGTCGAAGATGACAAAAAAACAGTTCATGTGAAATGACTATTTCTACAACAACCGCTGTCTCTTGCCCAAATATAGCTTTCATCAAGTAGACAACAGACAAATTCGATTGAACTAACTACAAGGTGCGTTTTGGGCGCGGGAATATCATTCACCAACATATTCTTTGAACGAAACCAAACACGTCGTCTCCTACCCAGATTTCTTATTAAAATATTGCGTTGAATGAAACGACTGCCCAGATTACATGGTGCAAACTGGACAGCCACGCCCTCATTCATGCTTACTGGTCGCAGCGCGTCCGTTTCTTACAAATATCGTATATGCCTGTGACACAAAAAGACCATACCCAACATGAATAAGCAAAGCGCACCCCTCCTGAAAACAAAACTTCATATCCCACCACAGCGTGCGAATATGGTATTTCGGCCGCGGCTCATGACCAAATTAGGAGAGGCGTTGCGCCGGCAACACCGTCTGACGCTGATCTCCGCTAGAGCTGGCTCTGGGAAAACAACGCTGGCAAGCGAGTGGTTACACAGACAGGATCGCCCATCTACATGGCTCTCGCTCGACCTGCAGGATAATGACCCATGGAGATTTCTCAGTTATCTGGTGGAGGCAATGCGACAACTGAATATACCCATCCGTCAGGCCGAGTTGAGCCAGTTAGAGAAACCTGAACTTTCACCCGCCGATGTTCTGATGACTGAGTTGATCAATGAAATCGCAAGTCATCCCGTTCCTTTCCTGCTTGTACTGGATGATTATCACGTGATCCAAAGCGATTGGATTCATCAGGCGATTGGCTTCCTGATCGAACACCAGCCACCTGAGCAACCGGGATAGAAACTCGCGAACTCCCGCCCTTCCATTGGCGAGGCCGGTCATGAGGATGCCAACAACGCTGGGGCCTGCGAGCATTACCATGAGCGCGATCGGGAACAGCATCTCGGTTTGCTCGCAGGTGCCCGGGATTCCGCCAGGTCCGCCGATGACCAGGAGTATGCCGCCCCATGAGATCGCGAGCGTTAGGGCAAAGTAGGTCAGCAGCGGGCGTCTTTTGATGAAAGTCGTGATGGTCGTCATGATGTTCTCCTTGTATCCTGGCTTTGGTCGGTGGATGGACCACCACTGGTAACAGAAATCAATGGCAGGTTGAGATCGCGGATGCGCTCGAGCAGCCCGTGAAGTGCAGCTTGGTCGGGGAGCAGGCCGGAGAGCAGGGTCTCGTCCGATTCCAGGTGAGTCAACTTCAGACCTGCAAACCACTCTGACCAGCGTGGATCTAGGCATCCCTTGATCTTGATCTCGTAATATTCCGGCATGGCAGTGCTCCTTATTTGTTTCTGTCTATAATGTAGCGCGCGATGAAGAAGCCCGCATCTGCCGAACGGGATAATCGGGGTTTATTTGCAGGGTTTACTTGTGGAGTTGGTTGGGAGTTAAGGAAGGATGCCCAACTGCCTGGCGCGCGCGGCTGCCTCGGTCCGGTTGGCGACGTCCAGCTTACGATAGATACTGGCCGTGTGGGCTTTGACGGTTCCTGGAGCCACAATGAGTTGCTGGGCGATCTCCTGATTGGTCTTGCCCAGGGCTATGAGGTGGAGGACCTCCAGCTCACGCCCGGAGAGTGGTTCAATCAAGTCAGCCGATCGAAGATCAGGAGAACTTCCCTGACTCATGAACGAAAACGCATCCAGTAGTTGCTGCGCGTAACGTTTTTGACCGAGAGCATTTGAACGTAGATAGGCAGCCAGCAATTCTCGGGCCGATCCCCCAACATCCAAAAAGACTCGGATATAGCCCTCCGGCTCGGCCAGGGCAAGACAGGATTCGATTAATGCAAGGGCTTCCGGCAAGCGCTGCTGTGCAACGATCGCAGCGGCCAGGAGCAAATTGGATTCGATCTGCCTGGTAATTCGATTTCCGACGGCAGTCGGGGGTGCGGTCCCCGTCAACATTTTTTCCACGTCGGCATACCTGCCTTGCGCAAGGCGGATGCGGGCCAGGGTGAGCCGGTAATATCCCTCGTGGAGATGGAAATCCTCGCTATATTGAATCTGATCCACCCAATGAGAAGCGCTTTGGAGATCCCTGCTAGCCAACTGCACGCGAACTCTCAGCGTGCGGAAATCCTCCTGGAATTCAATCGGTCGTGAATCCCCTTGCAGTCTGGTTTCAAATTTCTCTGCAACCTGCATCGCCTCAGCATAGTTTCCCTGCGCCTGAAGGACGCGCGTCAGGGCTAATAACCCAAAGGCATCCGTCATGATGTTCTGCCAGGGTTCATTCGCTTGAAGGCCGTCTCCGATGTGCTGCTCGGCCTCTTCCAGGCGATCCCATTCGTACAGCACCTCCCCCAGAACGACCTCCAGGCTACCAGCAGTAGAACTGAACCGGAAGCTTTTCTCCTTGATCGGCGCGAGAAATTCGCGGCACAGGGAGTCTGCTGCATGTAAACGACCTTGCATCAGGTAGAGAACGGCCAGGAAGGGGACCAGACTAGGGATAGCCAGTTTCCTATGATTTGCCTTCTCCCTCTGGATGCAATGGACCGCTACCTCCGCAGCGCGGTCGATTTCGCCTCGCCTTCCCAGGGCCATCCCGTATAGAACATCTGCCGCGTCGCGCAGGATCGGCTCACTGGCAGGAATCTCGTCCAGGTCCTGATAATCGGGGAGAGGATTCGATCGGGTAAGAAAAGCAAGAGCCAGCGCGATCATCGTTTGCATCCAGTCGGAAGTGGAATCGGATTTTTCGCTGGCAAGACGAAGGACTTCGTGCACCAGGTCTTTTAATAGCGGGATGGCTCTTTCGACATCCCCCTGGCAGATGAGAAGCCAGGCCCGGTAGATGCCGATTTTGGGCCGGACAATGAGCATTTCTGGCGGCAGGCTATCCGCCATCTGCAAAACCGAAGGGTCGTTCTCTGCCAAACGCGCGGGGCCGTAGCGCTCGATCAGGTCTGCTACCCGGCCAATATCCTTGGCCGCGACGGCATAGCTCACTGCTTCTGTGACCTGCCCCTCCTGCTCACACCAACCGGCGGCGCGCGCGAATAGCCGTGTGACTCGATCAGGTCCCGACTGATAAAGCCTTGCCTGCAGCAGGTCGGCAAAGAGATGATGATAACGATACCAGCAGCATTTGTCGTCCAGGGGCACCACAAAGAGGTTGCGACTCTCCAGCCTCTCAAGCATCTCCTGGCCGCCTGATGTGCCAGTCACCGCGTCGCAAAGCGGTCCGGTGAGACGGGTAAGGATCGCGGTCTGGAGGAGAAAGTCCTGGACCTCTTCCGGCTCACGAGCAAGCACCTCCTCCAGCAGGTAGTCCAGAATATAGCGGTTCGTGCCTGAGAATCCTTCGATAAATCCGGATACATCTTTACGATCGCGCATGGAGAGAGCTGCCATCTGCAGTCCGGCGATCCAGCCTTCTGTGCGCTCTTCAAGCGCCGCGACCGACCCGGCGTCCAGGTGCAGCCCCATAACGTCGTTCAGGAATTGAGCTGCCTCACGCTCGGTAAAGCTGAGATCAGCGGCACGGAGTTCAACCGTCTGAGCGCGCGCCCGCAAGCGAGCTAAAGGAAACGGAGGTCCATGCCTGGATTGGCATTGTCGGCTTTACATTCTTGTCCTTGTTTACGATCATTGCCACATTTGTTCCCGCTCTCTACTCATTCGCTTTCTACTTTTTGGGGTCGATCGGTGGGCTCCTCGCTCTATCCTGGTTTGCCCTGGTTGCTCGAAGATTTTTTCAGCTGGCTTCCCGCTAAGAAAGAAGATGGAAAAATGAACAAAAAGATTTTGGTGACGTATGCCAGTCGTACAGGTTCCACAGCTCAGATTGCCGAAGCAATCTGCAAAACACTCATCCAGAATGGAGAAGAAACAGAGCTGCTTCCCATGCAGGATGTCAACGATCTTTCCGCGTATCATGCGGTGATCATCGGCAGCCCGATTCGTA
>DASWEH010000036.1:0-3425 GCA_036394895.1 Anaerolineales bacterium | reverse complement strand
AGATTCACCGGCCCGAATCTGTAATTGCATTAGCAGGCGGCAAAGGCTGCAACGTTGCCAGGGCGCTCAAGATGTTAGGTGAAGAACCGGTTGTAGCTGGATGGGTTGGAGGATTGGCCGGTGAGTTTATCGAAAGGGAACTACATCAAGAGGGCATACAAACAGATTTTGTCCATACTGATTTCGAGTCAAGAACGTGTACATCCATCCTGGATCGTGAACACCAAACCATGACAGAGATCTACGAAAAGGGAGAGCCTGTTCCCGCTGGGAAAGTAGAGCAGTTGCGAGACCGTATTCGAACAGTCATCGGACAATATAAGGCTGTAACTCTCTCCGGGAGTCTGCCTCCAGGCGTTCCTCCTGATTTCTATGCTAGTGTGATTGAGATCGCTAAAGAAGAGGGCGTATTGACTTTCCTCGATACCCGTGGCGACGCGCTTCGGCGAGGCGTGAAAGCAGGACCCTTCTTTCTCAAGCCGAACGAAACCGAAGCGAGATCACTTTTGGGCATCGAATCAAGCAACTCACTAGACTTTGTGCAGGCAACAGCTGAGATCTCTACAAGGTATGAGACAAATATAGTCCTTTCCATGGGGGCAAACGGCGCAGTTGCAGCAAAAGGACATGACGTATTCATTGTGAAAAGCCCGAGCGTCGATGCAAACAGTGCTGTCGGATCGGGAGATTGCATGCTTGCCGGACTCACGTATGGGGTTTTGCGTGGATTTTCATTTGAAGAAACAATTGCCAGCGGTGTGGCAGCTGGGACCGCCAACACATTAGCGATTGGTGCCGGTCGATTCGCAATAGAGGTCTTTGAACGACTGCGTAACCAAGTTCACATGCGTCGATGTAGCGATAGCTGGAGCGGTTGATTCCAATCCCAGCGGGCGCTACCTTTCATGGGTAGCGCCCAAGTTTTCGCTGTTTGAAAGTTTTTAAGAGAACAATACCTATCGCCCAAACACCACGAACGCAGATAGCGCTAGCATAATCGCGTTGATGGGAAGAACGTTGTATTCCTTCCTCGGCAAATGCTCGCCGAAGATTGCCAGCAATTGAATCAGCGAAAATCCAACTGCCGCCAGTGGTGTAAGCCAGGGCAGAATACCTGTGGCCGTGGGCAGGATCATGCCCAACGCACCGAGAATTTCGGCAATCCCCAGGAAGCGGAGAAATCCATCCGAGCGCTCCTTTGGCTAGGGAAATTGCGCCTTTGCCTTTTCAATATGGACGAATATTTCGGAGGTCCTGACAAGCTCAAAGGCAGTTATAACGATCTGTTCGCTTAACTCCTGAATCTAAAACGGCAGGGGATGTCTATTCCCGATCTCTATGTGGCATGTGGCTTGGAAGCCAACCTGTACGAGATGAATACAAGATTCCGAGGGGCCAACTCCATTCCCTTAAGCTATGAAGAAGGTCCAGGAGGACACACATGGGAGTTTTGCGGTCAATACATCGCCCGACCGTTGGAATGGCTGAAACTCAATGGGTTGTTAGAATCATCAGTCCACTAAAAAGCCTACTTGCCATGGACCAGACTGCATGATCGTAATGCCTACCTAGGTGGGACTGAAAACAGAATGCCATTTCATGTCGCAAGAATAAGATGAACAGACTGAAACGAGTCTTATCATTTCAATCGATAGAGGATCTCACCTGATTTCGGCACATATAAAATTCCTTCGCTTTCTCGGTCCTTCCATTCATCCACCTTTATCTTTGCAGGATCAAGATACCCCAAATTGAGTCGCGCACAGTCTTCCACAGAAATCTTGCTTGCCAGTATCACACGCACATTAGGCTTCTCAATCCCGTTTTCCACTACACCTGAACCGCGCAGATGCGTACTATGCGCCAGCACCCCCAGTGGAATATTTTTGAAGCGCTCCCAATCATTCAGGAAATACGGCAGGATGTGATAACCAACCTCATAAATATATTTTCCGTGCACGTGACTGACCACATCCAAATGCGGCGCGTAAATGACGACTTCACCACCAATCGCAACAGCAGGTTCAAGCTTGTACATTGCCTTGGCGCCAGTCCACAATTCATCGTACATGGGGGGCGCGCAGGAGAGGACGCGCTGGAAAGGCCGCGAAGCATCCACCCAGCGGATGTGGCGTTGTGCCGATAGATCGGCCGCTTCACTCCAGGCCGACAAGTAGTCGCCGATAAATAAGCCACTCAACTCGTGACCTTCAACGATCAATGCAACCAGTGTGAGCGGAGTCTTTAACCGCTCCGCCGCCGCATGGAGCATCGCACGCACCGGTGTGTCTTTGATTCCGATTGTGCCCACCACTCCCGCGAGGGCACCGAGCCAATGCGTAGCATTGATCATATCCGCGCCGGAGATGCCTGGAAAGAGATATTTTGCGCCGCCCGAAAACCCAGCCACTTCATGTGGGAACGTTGGACCCAGAATAATGATGTGGTCGTATTCAAGTGCAGCTTTATTGATGCGGATATTTACTTCATCCGGCAGGGATGAGTGCCAGCTTTGTCCTGCGACTTGCTTGATCTCGTCTTGCTCAATAAATCCCAACGAGGTCAATGCTGAAGGTGTATCCCATTCATGATTCAGCAAGCCTATATTTTTGAAGATCGTATTGCGTTCTTCAGCAGTGATCCCAACCAGACTGTGAATACTATCTTCGCTCAACGGCGGATGTGTGCCCAACGCGACCATAAAGTCAAGCTGCTGCACGTCGCGCAGGATATCCACGAGCGAGCGGAACAAAAAAGGCAGTGGAATCGAACGCGTGTTATCGGGAATCAGAATCAGCACACGCTGGTTATGAAATTTATCGTCAAGCCCATTATGCAGGGTTTCGATAATTTCATTAGGCGAGAGAAGGTGAGCTGGAGCAGATACTGCTTGTGAGTAAATCATTGTCTTATCCTACAAAAGGGCAGTAAGACCTGGCCTACGAATCAAACACCGCTGAATGCCGAGAATCCGCCATCAATTGGAATGATGACTCCGGTCACAAAGGCAGAAGCAGGCGAGATCAACCACATTGTCACACCGAACAGGTCTTCGGGAGTCCCGAAACGGTTCATCGGAGTGTGAGCCAAAATAGCTTGACCGCGTGAAGTCAACGTTCCATCATCATTCAACAGCAATCGTCGATTTTGCTCGCCGATGAAGAACCCGGGTGCAATCGCGTTGACACGGATGCGCGGTGAATAGTTCTGCGCCATATGGACGGCAAGCCACTGCGTGAAATTGGTAACGGCGGCCTTCGCCGCCGAATACGCAGGGATACGTGTAAGGGGTCGCAGTGCGTTCATCGAAGAGATGTTGAGGATCACGCCCTCCCCACGTTCCGCCATGTCACGGCCAAAAACCTGACACGGCAGGATGGTGCCTAGTAAGTTCAAATCGCCGACATGTCGTAATGCATCAATGG
>DASWEH010000035.1:0-8686 GCA_036394895.1 Anaerolineales bacterium | reverse complement strand
CCGAGCGGCTGGTGATCGCGCTTAGCACCGTCAAATGGCACATCAATAACCTCTTTGGCAAGCTGGGGGTTCACAGCCGCACACAAGCAGTGGCGCAGGCAAAGGAATTAGGATTGTTATAAATTAGTAGGCTTAGATCAGGAGAAGTCACTGAAGGCAGAGAGATTCAACCCTCCCTGCTTTTTTTAACCCACCCAAACGCCCAACTTTCGGTTGGTGACAACCCACCCTCCTGCCTGCTATTATGCATACAACGGTTCAATTTTATATGCCTAAAGAAAGGAGAAAAAAATGAATATCTATATTGCAGATCGCGATTTGCCAGGCGTTACGCTTGAGCAACTCGCCGTGGCACAAAAGGCTGCCATTGAGACGAGCCAGCGCTTCACTGAGGAAGGTAATCCCGTGCGCTACATTCGGACGGCGTGGGTGCCTAGTGAATCGCACGTGATGTGCATGTTCGAGGCCGAAGATGCACAAGCAGTGCGCGACGTGAACGAAGCCGCGGGCATCCCGTTCACACGCATCCTCGAAGCCATGGATCTCACTCCCTCACAATAATGAGGAAAGTTTCGCAGGAGCATAGGCCGTTATACGCTCCTACCACTATATCTTATTAGGTAAAAGGAGATAAGAATGAAAAAATTTCAAACGTTACTCTTCGCTGCGATGATTGTTGCTCTGACAGGCTCACTGATGCAAGTCGCTCCAGTCAAAGCTGATGGACCAGAAGGCACGCCCGCCGACGGCTTTGCGACAAACTGTCAACAATACCTGGGACCATTACGCAGTCAGATCGCCCAGGGCGACTTTGCTGGAGTTGGTCCTTTTGGTGACCACTTTACTGGCCAGGTTAACCCAGGCGTTCATGTAGGCACAGTCGGCGAAGAAGCATTCTTGGATGCACTCGGTATCGACACTTCCTGCAACCCATAAGTAGAACAGTCACTATACACGGTTCAACCAAACCCAGCAGGCCGCGATCGGTCTGCAAAATCAAAAAGGAGAAAATGAAATGAGCAAGAAACAGAACCCCATTACATTGAAGGTGCGCAAGGCCCTCACCTATAACCATAACGAGACCACGCTGAAGGTGCGCGAAGGACTCACCCATAACCATAACGAGACCGCATTAAAAGTGCACAAGGCCCTCTACTCCAACCACAACGAGACCATATTGAGAGTCAAATAAAACGGCCCACGATAAACTCAGGAAGGCGCTTGCAAAAGGCGTCTCCCTGAGCGCTTCAGAAACGGCACTTTTGCAATCAAGCAAAAATAATTTGTTAAAAATCATGCGGATTTGGGATACCTAAGGTATGCTTTACGAAGGTGAGTGGAGTGAAAGAGTCAAACAAGAGTCAAGGCTTTTGTCAATTAATGTCAACTTTGTCAAACCTCCTTTTGCTAAACTGGGCACAGTTCAATCAAGCGACCCGTGATCGGGCTGCAAAATCAAAAAAGGAGAACAAAATGAACAAAAACCAAAACCCCACTTCGTTGAAGGTGCGCAAGGGCATTAACCCTAACCACAACGAGACCGCATTAAAGGTGCGCAAGCTAGCCATCGGCGTGAACCATAACGAAACCGTTTTGAGGATTAAATAAATGCTTGTTTCCATAAGTTCTGTGAAGGTTTTAAACCTTCACAGAACTTGAAAGAGAGTTTGCCATGTGCACAGAAATCGAACGCGCCATCGAATTTTATGACAAAGCCTGTCAGGCCGAAGAACGAGGCGAGTTAAGCCTAGCGGAAGAGTACTATCTGAAAAGCGCTGATTTGTTCCAGGAGTTAGGCAGCACGCATTCTGTGTATGCGGCTAACGCTTTCAATGCGCTGGCTTTTCTACTCGAGGCGCGTGGTGATTATGAGGGTGCATTGCGCTCGGCGGAGCAATCCGCAAGTATCATGGAAACTCAAGGTACAGAGGTCTCAAGTCTAAACGCAGACGAAATTCGTTTACAGACTTGGGGATTGATCGGAAATCTGTATCGTCAGTTGGCGCGCTATGTGGAGTCAGAGCAAATGCTTCAGCAGGCTTTTGATTACGCTCGCGTCAAATTCGGTGATGAAGATGAAGAAACTGCCTCGGCGCGTAATCATCTTGGTATTCTTTACAAGTACACTGGCGAATTTGACAAAGCCGAAAAACTCTATCGTGACGCGCTAGCGAGTCTCATCGCGAAGTATGGCGAAAGGAATTCCTTTGTTGCCACGATCTATCATAACCTTGGCGGCTTAGCGCACGCCCGCGGCGAGTTTGCGAGAGGGGAACCTTATGCGCGGAAAGCCTGGGAGATTAATCGTAAATTATTAGGAGAGAATCATCCCTTAACGCTGGCAGATGCTGCCGCCTACGCGAGTGTGCTAGATGGCTTGGAACGTTACGATGAATCCGAACCGATCTATCGCCGTGTACTGGCTGCCTTTGAAATAATCTATGGCCCTGAGCACTATGAGATCGTGGTCAATCTGCATAATCTTGCTAGTGTCCGCTTTGCGCGTGGTGACTTTAGAGAATCAGAAGAACTCTTCCGACGCGCATTGGCGATCAAAGAGAAAGTTCTTGGCATAGCTCACCCCGATACTGCACTGACCGCTAACAACCTGGGAGTCTTACTGCAATCACAGGGTCGAGTCGAAGAAGCGCGTTCTCTCTTCAGCCGCGCATTGGATGTGTTCAAATCACAACTGGGTCTTGACCATCCTAAAACGCAGATGGTGCAAGAAAACCTAGCGCTGACTGTTTGATTACTTGACTATTGAATCACCGGTCACGAAATCCTGGAGATTACTATGTCTCTCTTCCGTTCACTCAAACAGGGTTCCTTCACCTTATTATGGATCGGGCAGACGCTCTCACGCGTTGGCGACTTCATCTATGAGATTGCACTGGCGTGGTGGGTGCTGGAAAAGACTGCCTCTGCCCAGACGATGGGTCTGGTTCTCGTTTTCTCGATCACACCCTCCCTGATCTTTCTTCTCATTGGTGGTGTCGTCGTGGACCGTCTACCGCGTATCCCGCTCATGCTGTTCTCAGATATAGGGCGCGGAATCGCAGCTCTGATTGTGTCGGCATTGGCGTTCAGCGGTGAACTGCAAGTGTGGCATGTGTATGTTGCAAGTCTATTCTTTGGCTTCGTGATGGCATTCTTCCAGCCAGCCTATTCAGCCATTGTGCCGCAGATTGTCCCGAAGGATGATCTCCCCAGTGCGAACGCCCTCACAAGCATCAGCGCCAATCTCGGACGCGTAGCGGGACCTGCGCTCGGTGCAGTAATTGTTGGAGGATTGGGATCAACTGTCGCCTTTGCTTTGAATGGCTTATCTTTCCTAATCTCGGCGGCCTTTCTCATCCCGCTGCTCTCCGCGAGAATTGGCGCTCCAGATTCATCTCATAGTGAAGAGAATGATGTGTGGCAAGAAATGCGCCAGGGATTCGTCACTGTGTTGGCCTCGCCTTGGTTGTGGATCAGCATCATTATCTTTTCGCTGGTCAATGTCACACTCATTGGGCCCTATTATGTGGCAATGCCCTTTCTGGTCAGTGATTTCATGAAGGCGGATGTGAATAGGCTTGGATTGTTATATTCGATCTTCCCAATCGGATTTGTGATTGGCGGGGCGTGGTTGGGGCGCTATCAGAAATTGCCGCGGCGCGGGATGTTGATGTACATAACACTGGCCTTGGCCGCACTCATGTTGGGTCTGTATGGATTTCATTTGCCATTGTGGATGCTGATCATTGCAGCACTGGTCAATGGCATCGCACTGCAATTCAGCTCGCTCGCTTGGACGAACCTCCTTCAGGAAAGAATCCCGAACGAACAGTTGGGACGTGTCTCTAGCATCGACGCGATGGGATCTATCAGCCTGATGCCGGTTGGTATGGCGCTGGCTGGATGGGCTACAGTGGCATTTGGTCCAGCGCTTGTTTTCATTGTGGGTGGTGCATTGACTGCATTGGTAGGCATAACTGCAATGTTGCATCCTGCCATTCGAGCGTTGGATTGAGGAAACAAGCAATAAAATACAGACTTAACCTTTCGGGTGAATAATCAGAGCGACTGGATGATCCAGTTGCTCTTTTTTGTAGATGGTAGAATCAAATCATGAGATTCCTTTGGAGGATGAAATGACTGAGGCTGTCATCATAGATGGGATTCGCACGCCGATTGGCGCTTTGGGTGGGATACTCGCCTCGGTCCGGCCTGACGATTTGGCTGCTCTCGTTATCAAAGAGATTATTCAACGCAACAAGCTTGATCCCGCGCTGGTGGAAGAAGTTTTTCTTGGATGTGCAAATCAGGCAGGGGAGGATAATCGTAACGTGGCGCGTATGGCTGCTTTATTAGCTGGACTTCCTGTTGAAGTGGCGGGCGTGACCGTCAATCGTTTGTGTGCCTCAGGTTTGAATGCCACCAATCAAGCTGCGCGTGCGATCAAAGCCGGGGAGGGGGATGTGTACGTCGCAGGCGGCGTCGAATCGATGAGCCGCGCGCCGTATTCGATTCCAAAAGCAGAGACAGGATTCTCCTTTGGTAATCTCACAGCTTGGGATACTGCACTCGGTTGGCGTTATCCGAACCCTATCATGAAAGAAAAATATGGCACAGAATCGATGGGTGAAACCGCGGAAAATATTGCCGCGGAACGTCCACACATTACGCGCGAGAAACAGGACACCTTCGCTCTTCGTTCTCATCAATGTGCTATCGCCGCGATTGACTCGGGTCGCTTTGCGCAGGAGATTGTCCCGGTGAGGGTCCCCCAGAAAAAAGGTGAGCCCAAAGTTGTGAATACAGATGAACGTCCGCGCCGCGATACAACGATGGAATCGCTTGCGAAATTAAAGCCTGCTTTCAAAAAAGAAGGCGGAACGGTGACCGCAGGCAATTCATCGGGATTGAACGATGGCGCGGCCGCGCTATTGATCATGAGCGAGGAAAAAGCCAACGCGTTGAATCTAAAACCATTGGCGCGAATTGTTACTTCTGCCTCAGCGGGAGTCCCGCCACGCGTGATGGGCTATGGTCCTGTCCCCGCGACGAAGAAAGCTCTTCAACGCGCGGGGCTGCAAATGAAGGATATCGGACTCATTGAACTGAATGAAGCGTTCGCGGTTCAAGCGCTCGCAGTCTTAGAAGATTTGGATGTTGATCCGGAGATCGTCAATGTCAATGGTGGTGCGATCGCGATCGGGCACCCGCTGGGTTGTTCAGGTGCGCGACTAGTTACAACGCTGGTCCATGAGATGCGCCTGCGTGGAAATATTAGGTATGGACTCGCGACATTGTGCGTTGGCGTTGGTCAAGGCGAAGCGACGATTGTTGAATATCTTGGGTAAACTGTTCTTGATGAAACGCTGTGGCGGATTGGCAAATCAGGCAGGTGTGTCAATCCAGCGCAGCAAATACCAATCTTATCGCTTGTCTCATAAATTACTGTACTTTTTGGTGAAAATTACGAGTGAATATCACAAGTTCGGTTTAGTAAATTATGCGATACTCTGTAGATAATTGAATGGAACTTTCAGGACTTTCTATCGTTTGTATGTCTTGAAAGGAGTCTTCTTGAATGAAATTGAAATATGTTTTGATTGCTTTGACCTTGATATTGAGTGCCTGTAACATATCTGTTACTTCGTTTCCACCTGTTCCAGCTGCACCTGGGCAGCCTGCTGAACCACCTACTGAAATTCCTCCCACGCCTGTTCCTGATACTCCTGCACCACCCTCCATCGATGCGCCTCAGGTTGAATCCCCTGCTTTGGTTGAAATCCAATTCTTGAACGAACTCGATGGCTGGGGCGTGACCGAGACTCAGATCGTCCGCACGAATGATGGCGGGATGACCTGGTATAACGTCACCCCACCGGATGTAGCTGAAACAGGTTCTACGGTAGAGATATTTATCCTTGATAATGAACATGCCTGGGTGCAGAAGCCTGATTTCAATAATTTCCCAAATAATGGTTTGCTTTATCACACAGCAGACGGTGGACTCACATGGACGATTTCGTCCACTCCCTTTAGTGGTGGCGACCTGAGTTTTATCGATATGAACAATGGCTGGATGCTGGCCGATCTGGGCGTGGGGGCTGGCTCAAATGCGGTCGCTGTCTTTCAAACGAAGGATGGCGGCGCCACCTGGACTCAAACCTATACAAACGACCCCAACCTTCCCGGGGCTGGCGATTCCCTTCCGCTGGGAGGGATCAAATCTGATCTGATTCCGCTCAACATGCAGACTGCCTGGGTGAGTGGTGTGACATATGCCTCCGGTACAGTCTATCTTTTTCGCACCGATGATGGCGGACATACCTGGGCTCAAGTGACGCTTGAGTTGCCAGCGGGCGCAGAGAATTATGAGCTGGACATTGACAGAGATCAAATGAAAATTTTTTCGGCAAAAGATGGTTTTCTTGTCGTTCGTATGTCTGGCGAAGCAAACCAGACTGCAGTCTACATCACGAATGACGCGGGCAATACCTGGACGCTCACACCCACGTTAATTCCGAACGCGGGCGCCTCGGAATTTCTATCGCCGCAGGAAGCGATCGTTTATAACGGTGAGCAGTTTTACGTCACGCGTGACGCGGCGCGTACGTGGAGCACGGTCTCGCCGAATGTTGTCTTTGGCGATTCCTTCGCCAATATGGATTTTGTCAATTTAAACACGGGCTGGGTAATCACACTTGACCCATCAAATCATCGTTCGCTTAATCGCACCAATGATGGAGGCGCTACATGGACTCCCGTCGTGCCTTGATTCTGTGGCTGGGCGTTTTCTTAATTGGATGCAGACCTGCTACTCCGCCACCCACACAGTCAGATCAAACGCAGACCACAAGTGTTCCCGTTATCGAAGCAACCTCCGCTCCAGCGACCTCGATCGCTGAAGAGGCTAAGGAGATTCTCAACGCGCAGTATCAACTGGGCGCGACGGATGCGTTGCAGGTTGTGCAATTAACGAACGGAAAATTCGAGCAGGGAACGCCTGGTGGAGCAGATTCTGTTTCGGTGTTTGTTACTGATTTCGTTGCTGTGGGTGATTTGAACGCAGATGGCACAAATGACGTTGCCGCGCTGGTTTCAGAGAATTATGGTGGTTCAGGCGTGTTTGTTTTTCTGGCCGTGTATACAAATGAAAACGGGACGTTCACCTTCCAAAACTCGACCATGGTCGATGACCGGCCACAATTGCAGGCACTTTCGATTGAGAACAATGAAATATTTGTGGATGCTGTTATCCACGGACCGGATGAACCCATGTGTTGTCCTACACTGCGGACGACGCGGCATTACCGCTTTATAGATAATCAATTGGACATGACCGATTATGCAACATTCACGCCGGATGGAAAACCGCGCACGATCACGATTGAAGCTCCGGTGAATGGCACGGAAGTATTTACCTCCGTGCCAATCAAAGGCAAGGTTGCGATTGCGCCATTTGAAAACAATCTTGCTTATCGTATTTATGATATCTCTGGCATAGAACTTTCTGCTGGACCCATTTCCGTTTCCGCATCCAGCGCGGGTGCACCTGGCACATTTGAGGCGCTCATTCCCCTGGGAAGTATTTTATCTGGAGCATTAATCAGGATCGAAGTGCAAGATCTCAGCGCGGCAGATGGTTCATTGTTGGCGATGGATTCGGTCGAATTGGTTGTAAAATAATCATATATTCCATGCTCTCAGCGCCGCGTGCAGCGTCGGCGCTGAACACGCCTCCGGGGACGGCGGCGGGAGCCAAAATATCTTGGAGGAGAGTATGCCCAACACAGTTCGTGATTGGATGTCCAAACCTGTTGTTGTTGTTGATCCCGATTCGAGCGTCAAGTACACGCTGACACTGATGCGCCGCCGCAAAATCCATAGTGTGGTAGTTGCGATGTCAGAAAAGAATCCGACCTACGGCATTGTGACCTCAACCGATATACGCGACAAGATCGTGGCAGCAGGGCGTAATCCCGCTGAGATGAGTGTACGCGATATCATGTCTGGTCCGATCATCACCGGTAACCCCGATTGGACATTGATGGAATGTTCACAGGTGATGCAAAAGCATCACATCCATCACTTGCCCATCGCAGACGAAAGCGGCACGCTGATCGGCTTGATCTCTGCAACCGATATTTTTATGGCTGTGGAAGAGACCGGCTGGCAGGAGAAGGAAGAATAGGTAAACGTTGGTCGAGTAGGGCGTTGCTAGTCTCGATACTGCTATCGCCACTCGACCATCGCAACGCCCGTATCGAGACCACATGCAAAAACAAAAGTATTACGTGGTTTGGAAGGGACGTAAACCAGGCATTTTCACCTCATGGGCGGAATGCGAAAAACAAGTGAAGGGATTTGCCGCGGCACAATATAAGTCGTTTGAGTCTCTGAAGGAAGCCGAAGCAGCATATCAGTCCGAGTATCAGGTGTTTAAAGGCAAGCCAGCCTCTCGGGGTAAGTGGAGAGAGGCGAGCGTCAAGCCGATCCTGCCATCCATTTGTGTGGATGCAGCGTGCAGTGGCGCACCCGGCAAACTTGAGTATCGGGGTGTGTATACTGAATCGGAAGAGGAGATTTTCCGCTTTGGTCCCTTTCCGGATGGGACGAACAATGTCGGTGAGTTTCTGGCGATCGTACATGCGCTGACGTGGCTGACGAAACATGAAAAACAATTACCTGT
>DASWEH010000034.1:0-4131 GCA_036394895.1 Anaerolineales bacterium | reverse complement strand
CACCGTGGAGCGCGGTGTGGTTTCCAGCGCGGAAGTGATCACGCTGAGTGGAAGTGGAAACGAATATTCGTTACCGCTCACAGAAGAGGACGCGCCGAATGTGTATGTGAGCGTGACAGCCTTGGGACAGGGCAACGAATTCCGCTATGGACTCGTCAATATCCCGGTTGCGCCGGAGGCAGAATCATTGAATGTACAAGTAACATCGAATCCAGCCGAAGTAGGTCCGCGCGAGGATGTTACCTTCGATGTGCAAGTTACAGACCATCAAGGTCAACCCGTGGAGGGAGAATTTTCTTTATCAGTGGTGGATCTTGCCAGCCTGGCACTGGCTGATCCGAACGCCGAAGACATTTTGCCAGCATTTTATGAGGAGCAGCCACTCGGTATTGAAACTGGAGTCTCACTTGCCGCGTATAGTGGACGCAATGCCACTCAGCCGGCCGGAGGAGGCGGTGGAGGCGGCGGAGAGTTACCCATTATTCGCGAAGAATTTCCTGATACTGCCTATTGGAATCCGTCGCTCATCACAAACTCCGAAGGGCGCGGACAGGTGAAAATGACTCTGCCCGATTCACTCACGACCTGGCAGGTGGATGTACGTGGTCTTACGGTAGATACACGCGTAGGTCAGGCGGAAACCCAGATCATCGCGACAAAGCCGCTGTTGATCCGACCGGTCACGCCGAGATTTTTGGTCAGCGGTGATCATGTCCTGATGTCGGCTGTTCTCAATAACAACACCCCGAATGACGTAGATGTAAATGTCAATTTGCAGAGCGAAGGCTTTGTGCTGGACGAGCCGGGTAAAGCCGCAAAGCAAGTCCGTGTGCCCGCCCACGGACGCGCCCGCTTGGAATGGTGGGGCAGCGCGGGAGCTGCTGGATCAGCTGATCTCGTTTTCTCCGCGATGACCACAGATAACCCGTCCTTACAGGATTCGGCGCGCCCGGTCTGGGGTGCCTTGCCGATTATGCAATACAGTGCTCCACAGGCATTTGTCACCGGTGGAGCGTTGCGCGATGCCACTTCCCAACAGGAAGTCATTTCGCTGCCGCGTACCTTCATGCCGAATGGCGGCGGCCTGGATGTTGAACTCAGCCCCTCCCTGGCTGGCAGCTTGTTATCTGCGTTGGAGGTGGTAGACATTCCCGACTACGCCATGAGCGCGGAGGCAACCATTTCCTACCTCCTGCCAAATCTCGAAGTTTATCGCGCCTTGAATGGCGCGGGCTTAAGCGATCCAAAATTGACGGAACGGGTCACATCCAATGTTGCCACGAGCATCAGCCGGTTATTGAGTTTGCAGAATGAGGACGGCGGCTGGAACTGGTGGGGCAGATCCTTCTTCAATGAAGATGGCACGCAGGCAAATGCCTCTGACCCGTATATCTCGGCGTATGTGTTCTTCGGTTTACTGCGCGCCCGCGAGATAGGCATGAGCGTGGATGAAAACGCGCTTCAACGCGCCGGCACCTATTTGAGTGGGCTAAAACCGGAGATCACCAACGATACCAATGGCGCAAAACTGGATGAAATCACATTTGTTGAATTTGCGCTAACACAGGCAAGTTCGTTCGATGAAGCACTGATCAGCAAACTGTATGAGGCGCATGATCGGATGAGTCCATCCAGCCGGGCATTGCTGGCATACGTTCTCAATAAAATCAATCCGGCAGATTCCCGCGTGCATGACCTGATCTCCAATCTCGAATCCTCTGCCATTCTCACCGCTTTAGGTGCGCATTGGGAAACTCCGAGAGAAAACATCTTCACCACAGGTTCACCAATTTACACGACTTCGGTGGTTGTGTTTGTGCTCGCGCAGCTTGACCCAGCCAACCCGGTCGTGTTTAATGCCGTACGTTACCTCGCTGCTCATCGGAATGCGCGCGGCTTGTGGAGCATCGGTCATGAGAACGCCTGGGCAATGATAGCTCTCAACGAAGCAATGGTGGGGTTCGGCGATCTCAAAGCAGATTTTGCGTTCCATGCCTCGCTGAACGGAGGTCCGCTGGCGAGTGGTGATGTCTCTGGCAATCAGGTCCTCGCACCGACGAACGCCGAGGTGCCGCTCGAATTTTTATCACCCACTTCGCCCAATCTGCTGACGATCCAGCGTGAAGATGGACTGGGACGCCTGTATTATCGAGCGGTATTAAATGTCAACCGCCCCGTGGAAGATGTGAAGCCAATCGATGCAGGCATGCGGGTTGATCGAGTCTATACAGCCAGTGACTGTAGTAAGAACTGTCCACCTCTTTCCGCGCTTCAGCTTGGTTCCGATAAACCGATCACCGCTAAACTGACGCTTGTCCTGCAGCACGATTCGCATTATGTGATGGTCGAAGATTTCATCCCCGCCGGCATGGAAATTTTGAATCGCAGTTTGAAAACCAGCCAGCAGGGGATTGAAGGAACAGAAGCCGGCGTGCAGGTTCAGCTCGAACAGTTCGATGACAGCGATCCCTTCGCTGAAGGTTGGGGCTGGTGGCTGTTCCATGAACCACAGATCCGCGACGATGGCATTCTCTTCTCCGCCGATTATCTCCCTGCCGGAACCTATGTGTTAACGTATACCCTCATCCCATTGCAGGCTGGTGAATATCGTGTCTTGCCTGCTCATGCATGGGAGTCCTTCTTCCCTGAAGTGCAGGGAACCAGCGCAGGCGCGGTGTTTGAGATCAAACCGTAGAAATGAATCAGCCACATCCTTATTAGCAGGATAAATCTATGAGCTACGAAGGCAAAATGCTTGAAAATCTAAAGATGCCAACTCAAATGGAAGTTAAGCAGGCATTATTGAAATCGTTATTTAATAACAAGGGAATAATCAAGGAGTTCGGGGCTGGTGAAAATATTGTTGAAGAAATTGCAAACGATTTTGGTTTAAGTGAAGAACAACGAACGGCCTACCTTGAGACAATTTACAAGAAAGAAAACAGAGTTAAAAAATCTTATCTTTGGCATCGTTTATTATTTCGCGCTGCCGACTCTTTGGCAAAAGAAAAATTAGTTTCTCGTCCCACTCAAACAGTTCTGCTTACAAATAAAAAAGAATGGATGCTTACAGAAGCTGGCTATAACCGGACACTTGAAATATTACACATTCCTTTAACGCAAAAGGACTTTTTGCCAATAAAATCTTACGAGGTTCAAAAAATAGTAAAGAAAATTTATAAAAAAGAAAGACCTGAAAACTATAATCCATTTGAAACCAAGAAAATAGTACAAATTACTCGAGAAGCTAAACTTCGTAATCGCGCCTTCAAACAAGCCGTTAAGGAAGCATATGATTTTAGGTGCGCAGTTTGTGGAATGAAAATTTACTCCCCAAACACCTTGCAATGGGAAGTGGAAGCTGTACACATTGTTCCTCACAGTAGAAATGGAAAAGACGATTTATTGAATGGATTGGCACTGTGTCGTTTACATCATTGGGCATTTGATGTTGGTTGGTTTACTTTAGAAGATAATTTTAAGATCCTTGCATCAAGGAAAATTAAAGATTTATCTTCTGACTTTGGCAAGCTAGGAAATTATGATTTTATGGGGCAACTATCACAGGAGAACCTGAGAATTTCTTTACCGGAGGAACAGGGAATTTACCCACATCCTAATGCTCTTAAATGGCATAGAGAGAACATTTTTTACGGCTGATTGCAGAGGAATATGAAAAGCAAAAATGATATTATTTATGCATTAAACATAGAAGAAAGAGGATCAAAATGCGAAAGAAAAAGGACGAAGTTATATACCATATTACTGTTTCAGACATTCAAGAGGTTGCTGAGGATAAACTTAAGCGCGAACTAACCCCTGAAGAGGTAAAGCTAGTTACTGATCGATTTGTTGACTATCTTCCTTGGTATGACGCCATATCTTTAGCAATTGGGGAACTAATTCCTTATGATTATAACGATGATGACGATAATGAATTGCAAATGTATACTTAGGATTTAACATCATTGGAATTAAGTGGTTTAAATCCCTCCTACCTCACCATCCCCCACATCGCCAGTCCGCCAATGATCACCTCAACCCGTACAACACTTCCAAAAATCCGCCACCCATTTCATCAAATAACTTTGGCGCAAGGATTTCGAACAAGCCTAATCCAGTCATACCCAA
>DASWEH010000033.1:0-7065 GCA_036394895.1 Anaerolineales bacterium | reverse complement strand
CTCATTGCAATCACTTCGCGTCCCGCGCAATCCCTTTTTGCTTATTTGATCTTGAGTGCTGGGACTTCGCATCGGCGCGAAAAACTCGCAGGACTCTTGTGGCCCGATTCATTGGAAGAGACGGCAAGAGACAATCTTCGTCACGCGCTATGGCGGATACGCAAAGCGCTCGAGGCGGCCTCCTCAGCTCGTTTTTTGCATGCTGACGATGTAGTTATAAGTTTCAAGGAATCATCGGATTATTGTCTCGATGCCACGGAGTTAGAAAAGCTGAATGCAAGCGCATCTGCCGATGAATTGATTTCTGTCCTTTCAAACTATCAAGGAGAACTATTACCTGGCTTCTATGATGAATGGGTGGTCTTGGAGCGCGAGCATTTATATTCCATCTTTGAACATCATATGTCCCGGTTGATGTCATTACTTCAAGACGAAAAACGCTGGTTGGATATTTTGGATTGGGGCGAACGCTGGATCAAACTTGGTCAAAAGCCTGAACCTGCCTATCGTGCCTTGATGTCTGCACACGCGGCAAAAGGGGATATGTCCAAGGTCGCCGCGACGTATGAGCGCTGCATGAAATCTTTGCGCGAGTTTGGAATTGAACCATCAGAACAGACGAAAGAGTTGTACGAGAATCTCAAATCTGGTAAAGAGACTCCAAAGACTGTATCTGGCCAAACGAAACCTTTTGCAAAGGAAGCTTCTTCAAACATTCCAGTTCCGCTCACAAGCTTCGTTGGCCGTGAAAAAGAATTGAAGGAAATTGCAAGGCTAGTATCATCTTCCCGCTTATTGACCCTAACTGGCCCGGGTGGTGTGGGTAAAACACGTCTTGCCATTCAGACTGCGCATGATTCCATCAAGAAGTTCAAAGATGGCGTATTCTGGGTGGGCCTGGTTGGTTTGTCGGATGAGAATTTGATTCCACAGGAAATTGCACAATCGCTGAATATTCGCGAAATTTCAAATGAGCCATTGATTGAAACGCTCAAAACGTACCTGAAGTCCAAAGACGTTTTGCTCATCGTAGATAACTGTGAACATCTGATCAAGGCCTGCGCGCAGTACGCCGAGCAGTTGCTGGCAATGTGCCCAAAGCTGAAAATACTGGCGACCAGCATCGAATCCCTGGGTCTGTTCAACGAAACCACCTGGCAGGTTCCTTCCCTGCCACTACCAGAAATGCAAGAATCGCTTTCGCTCAAGGAACTCCAGGAATTTGCCAGCATTGAATTATTCGATGAACGCGCAGGCAATGCCAAATCTAGTTTTACGTTGGATGAAAGAAATGCGGCCTCCGTTGCTCAAATCTGCCGCCGGCTTGATGGTATTCCACTGGCGATTGAGTTGGCTGCGGCGCGCATCAAAATATTGTCTGTGGATGAGATTGCCGCGCGGCTGGATGACCGTTTTTCTCTGCTCACTACGGGCAGTCGTACTGCCGTCCCGCGTCATCAAACCCTGCGCGCCACGATTGACTGGAGCTACGACTTGCTCACCGAGCCGGAACGGATTTTGCTTCGCAGACTGTCAGTCTTCGCGGGCGGGTTCACGCTCGAAGCCGCCGAAGCAGTTTGCAGCCAGGGAATGAAGCGCAGCGATATCCTTGATTTGCTTGGTCATCTGGTAGATAAGTCACTGGTTATTGTAGAAGCAGATTCTGAGTTTAGTGAAACACGTTATCGTTTGTTGGAGACCATCCGTCAATATGCACTTGAAAGGCTGGTAGAGACAGGCGAAGCATCAGTGATCCGTGACCGGCATTTGGACTTCTATTTGAGCCTCGCTGAAAAATCAGAACCGCATATATTTGGGCATGAATCAGTACTATGGATTAATCGGCTTGACAAAGAGCTTGACAACATTCGAGCGGCGATGGAATGGTCTACGAACAGTGGCAAAGCGGTTGCGGCGCTACGGATAGCAGGCTCCTTCGTTTATTTCTATTTCTGGTATGCACATGGCAATCTTCTCTCTGAATTGCAGCATCGAATTCAACTAGCTCTTTCGCGCCCGGAAGCCATGGAACGAACATTGGCACGCGCAAAAGCGCTCAATGCACTTGGATTTATGTATTGGGCGGATACGTATCCCACAGACCGACGTCTGGAGCTTGAGGAAGCATTGAGTATCGGGAGGGAGTTAGGGGATCAATGGAATACTGCCGTAGCCCTTCTCTATTTGGGCTTGCTTTCCAGTATGCAGGGCAACTACGTTGAGGCGCGTTCCCTCCTTGAACAAAGTTTGGAGATTTCGCGGACGATGGGTCCAGAAGGCAAGGTGATACTCAGCTGGACACTTACATTTCTGGGAGACGTCGCTTTGAATCAAAACGAGTCGAAAGAGGCCCGATCTCTTTATGAAGAAAGCGTCGTAATTCTCAGGGAGATCGGGGACAAGAACTTCCTGGCTTATTCACTTCGGCGCTTGGGATTACTCGCATGGCGGGAGAAGGACTACCAGAAGGCAATCGCGCTCTGCAAGGAGAGTCTGAGTCTAAACCGTGAACTTGGGGATCCGCGAGGAGTGCTCGCAAGTTTGTCTGCATTTGCGGACATTGCCGTTGTTCAAGGAAAGTTTGAGCATGGGTCCACGCTTATGGCGGCGGTGGAAACTCAACTCGCTGCCATGGGTATGCGACTCTTACCCGTGGACCAGATGGAATATGAGCGCAATCTAGATGTCTTGCGAGCGAAACTAGATGAGAAGACCCTAGCCAAGTTTAGGACAAAAGGTAAGGCGATGTCTCTCGATGAGGCCGTAGCCTTCGCACTAGAAGAGACATAAACAAAATTTGCGAACTTCTTTTTCATCCCGTCGTTGATTTCAACAACGGGATTTCTTTTTGCCGATGTTCTGGAACAAATGCAAAACATGGTAAAAAACACGCTCAAAACATGCTCACAAACACGCTAAGGGATGGGGGCTAACTATACTGTGGTCATAGATTGGGAACACCACTTTCCCCCAATCCAGGAGACCAAAATGTTCAAAAACCGTTTTCTTCTTGTTCTTGGTGTAATTTCCCTCTTATCGGTGACCATGGCTATATCTTATCCTCGTTCAAATGCCTCTTCCACTGCTGACCAAGCCGCCAGCGACTTCTATCAGCGGCACCCGGATTGGACCTGGGCAATCAATGATCAGAATGCTGTCATCCCTCTGACTGGTGATTCAGCATTCCCTGACTATTACCAGCGTCACCCGGAACTGAGCGTGCCAGTAGAAATCTCTGTCGACACGACCGACTACTACTTCCGTCATCCTGAGTTGAGTGCGTCTGTAAAGTCAGTCGATCTCACAGATTACTTCTTTCGTCACCGCGAACTGAGCGCGGCAGGTGTGACTATGCCTCTCGCCGAGAGCCCAGAGACGCCCGGACTGGCGTGTGAGTCTCCAGTAGACTGTAGATGAGTGCATCAGATGTGTCGTTGATGCAGATGCGAGCTGCCGTAGCGGATGCACTGCGAACGTCGACTATGAAGCTCGATAGGACATACCTGCTTGCCTCACTTCCTCCTCGAGATCACACGTCAACACCCCGTACTGGTTGGTCGCTGGTGCGGGGCTTGAAAAAATATTTCCTGGACGGCAGATTGTTACAGTGAATACTATGTCTGCTAAGCGACCTGCTGGTCAGTAGCAGTAACGGAATTATTCTCTACCGCTGACACTAAAATTCCGAATTTGAACTATCCACAAAAATATATTGAGATTTAATAAATGAAAGGAAACAAATCATGAATATTCGTTTGATCGTCTCTAGTCTGGTCCTGGTTGGTCTGATAGCTTTCTTCCCCTTCTCTGTCGCCTCAGCCGATGGACCCGTCGTCGAAGGTCCTTTCCACGAGGAGGGCACTGCAGTGCTCGTAGATTGCGGCGCGTTCCAGGTTCTAGATGTCTACGAAGTGAATTTCACAGTGAAACGGTTCTTTGATGAGGAAGGCAACTTGGTCAAGATTGTTGAGCAGGTTTGGGGGACCGACACCTTCACCAACTCAGTGACGGGCAAGGCCTACCCGATGGACTTTCACAATAATACAATCGTCGATTTCTCAACAACCCCGCCTCAGGCAGCCAATATGGGAGTGCTATACCGTCTCATTGTTCCAGGTGCGGGAGCCGTCTTTCTTGATGTTGGGAGAATCGTGCTGGATCGACAAGGCAATGTTTACTTTCAAGCAGGACCCCATCAGTTATTTGACAGCGATTTTGAGGCTCTGTGCGCAGCGCTCGAATAGGGCCTCGCCAGGGTGAAAATGCCGCCAAATAATCACCTATCTGTGACCATCTGGGATGGGTCTGCTCGCCTCATCTCCCTCCTCCGAGAGCGGCACGTCGGACCTGCGCCAGAATTTTCTGGCGCAGGTTTTTGTTTCTCAAATTGACATCCCTGCCCGCCTCATGTAAACTCTCTTCATGGACATCGATCTCGACCTGTATCGGCATGAAGTGCGCGTTTCGACAAATCCGCTGGTCCATGGCGCCGCTGGCGCCACTTCGCTTGTGAGGCTTTCGGCGATTGATATTTCGCCCGAGCATCCCCAGCGGACGCTTGTTTTTGTCCATGGCTTTGGGGGACAAGCCGAACAGTGGAATTATCAGTTGCAAAAATTCTCGCTGGAGAACCGCGTCATCGCGCTGGATTTGCGCGGGCATGGACTCTCTGATAAGCCTAGTCGCGGCTACGACATGCCTCAACTGGTCAATGATCTGGAAACCGCGCTAACCTTATTAAAGGTAAAAGGCAAATTTGTTTTGGTGGGGCATTCCTACGGCGGGGCAATTGTTACAGAATACACGCTGAAACACCCCGACCGTGTCGAAAGACTCATTCTGATGGCGACAGCCGGTGAATTCAAACTTCGACCCATGTTGAAGCTTGTATTGAGCCTGCCGACTTGGTTATTGAGGGGTATCGCACCTTTTACACGCAAGTGGTTATTCGCGCCGCCCCATGTGCTCAAGCAGTTTTATTTTCAGAATATGTCTCAATGGAATGGGTGGGAGAAGTTCAAGTCTCTCGAAGTCCCCACGCTGGTCATTCGCGGCAATCGCGATCTGGTATTCGAACGGGCGCGCTTTGAAAAGGTCACCGCCTCCATTCCTGAGGCGGAGGAAGCGGATATAGGGGCATCCGGTCATTTGGTCATGTTGGAGCGCCGTGAGGCGGTAGGGCGCGCCATCGAACGTTTTCTCACCGGCGAAGGACAACGCTCCTGGCGCGACTCGACCGAGGTGGCTCCTAAAAAGAAAGGTGGACGCGATCCGTTTCGAGCGAAACGTCCATGGCTGGAAAATTATCAGGCCGGTGTGCCTTACACAGTGGATGTTCCAAGGATTCCGTTGCATCATCTCCTGCGCTCTGCCGTCAGACGGTTTCCGAATCGCCCCGCGATCTTTTTCGAAGGAACGCGGATTTCCTATCGTCGCTTGAACCGCGAAGCGAATCGTTTTGCGAACGCGTTGGTGGCACTTGGCGTGGGGCAAGGTGCACGCGTCGTTTTGTTGATGCCGAATATGCCGCAAATGCTGATCGGCTTTTATGGAACGCTGAAAGCCGGCGCGACGGTGGTCTTAATCCCCCCGGTGATCGAGCCCGCAGAAATCCTGCGGCAGGTCAAGGAATCAGAAGCCAGTGTATTGGTGATGCTTTCGATGTGGGCTGGGCTGGCGAAACAGATTCGCGAGTCCAGCGGCATTCCGCACGTGGTATTGACCGACGCCGCAGATTATCTTTCTCTCCCGAAGCTTTTCATCTCACGCTGGCGGAATCGTAATTTTGTTTTGTCGAACTCCATGCAATGGATGGATTTTCTGGGAGGCAAAAGTAATAAATCCCCAACGGTGAACGTGGAACCCGAAGAGCTGGCAGTGATTCAATATACGACGGGCACCACTACGCAATCGAAGGGTGTCATGCTTTCCCATCGTAACCTGGTGGCGAATGCCTTGCAGACTCGTCATTGGTTGCCCGAAGCCATTGAAGGCGGGGAACGATTCTTATCTGTGGTGCCGATCTTTCACAGTTATGGCTTGACGACCGCCATGAACGTTCCAATCTCGTTGGGCGCGGCGATGATCTTGAAACCACAATTCCAAGTATTGGATGTTCTGAAAACCATCCGAAATGATCAGCCGACGATTTTCCCCGGTGTACCGAGCATGTATATGGCGATCAATAATTTCCGCGGCGCGCGCAACTATGGGATCAAGTCGATTAAGGTCTGTCTCAGCGGCTCGGCGCCGTTGCCGGTGGAAGTGCAGGAAGCGTTTGAAAAACTGACCAAAGCTCGTCTGGTAGAAGGCTATGGACTAACGGAAGCCTCACCTGTCACTCATGCAAACCCACTGGACGAAAAGCGAAAGATTGGTACAATCGGCGTTCCATTACCTTCCACCGAAGCGAAGATCGTGGACCTGGCGCATCGCAATAAGGAAGTGAAACAAGGACAGATCGGCGAGTTGGCTGTGCGCGGCCCGCAGGTAATGCTGGGATATTGGAAGAATCCCGAAGCCACCAAAGAAGTGCTTACGGAGGACGGTTGGCTCCTCACCGGCGATGTTGCCCAGATGGATGCTGAAGGATATTTTCGTATTGTCTCGCGCAAGGCCGATATGTGGTATCCAAATCACCTCCAAAAGGAACCCGCCTTCCCGCGTGATATTGAAGAGGTGATCTACGAAATTCCGCAGGTCAAGGAAGTGGCGGTGACAGCGATTGCCGGTCGTCCCTTTGCCTTTGTGATCGCGGACAAAGAACCGCCCACGCCGCAAGCGGTCATTGAATATGCCAAACGACGCCTGCCCTCCCATTTGGTGCCGCGCTTTGTGATCTTCATGGAAGATTTTCCACGCACCTTCATCGGAAAAGTTTTACGCAGAGAGTTAGCAAAACGATATGAACAACACACAGGATAATCACCTCATTCCCACCTTAGCAAATTATGTGCAGCATGGCACGGGCACGCCCGTGATTATGATCCATGGGCTTGCGGCTTCATTGCATGACTGGAACGATCTGGTCCCTGAACTCTCCGCAAACGGATATGCCTCCTACGC
>DASWEH010000032.1:0-7625 GCA_036394895.1 Anaerolineales bacterium | reverse complement strand
GGTCGCGCCTCAGCTTCCTTCATCCATTCATCAATTTTGTGAGTGAAGGACATGGTGAATCTCCTCGAACCGGTAATTATACTTGAACGTTATTGTAAAAAGTGACTCTTGACGCATTCGTATGATTGGCATAGAATTGCGCCCAATATGCTTAAGTCCACTCGTTGGTTTGCGTTCTACTTTTATTACGGTTTCCGAGACTCGGTTGCCGTTGGTGGCGCTTAAGCAGACAGAGAACAAATCTGTTCAGATAGAGAGCGAGACCACACGGTCTCGCTCTTTTATTTTCCTCTCCTCACCCCTCTCCCTCCCCACCTCCTCTAAGGAGGGAGAGGGGCACAGGGTGAGGGTTTAGGAGCAACGTATGCCGATCCGTGGAATTCGTGGAGCAACAACAGTAACCGCCGATGAGCCTGACCTCATTCTTCAAGCGACCCGCGAATTGCTTGAAGAGATTCTTGAAGAAAATGAAGGGATGCAGCCCGAAGATGTTGCCAGCGCCATCTTCACCGTGACAGATGATCTCGCCTCCACCTTTCCTGCGCAGGCTGCGCGTGAAATGGGCTGGGGGCTCGTACCGATGCTTTGTGCGCGCGAGATACCTGTCCCGGGTAGTTTGCCAAGAGTCATCCGCGTGCTCGTTCATTGGAATACCAATGTATTGCAGTCTGAAATTACACATGTTTACCTGCGTGACGCCGTAAAACTAAGACCCGACTTGGTTGCGGCGCAATAACAATCAAACCTCGGTGGTTGAGTAGTCCTACGTGTTTGTCGCAGGGCGTATCGAAACCACAAGTAACAAATAAGAAGGAAATAATTTGGAAACGTGTGGTCTCGATACGAGCGAGAAATGCACTCGTTCTACTCGACCACCGAACTCACAAAAAAGGAAGAAGAGACCATGCTAATCGTTATGAAACCCAATTCCACCCCTCAGCAAATTGAGAATGTAATCAAGCAAATCAAGGACGCGGGACTCGCCGCGCACCTCTCCCAGGGAGTCGAAACCACACTGATCGGCGCCATCGGTGAGACGCATGACATCCCGACTGAGCGCTTCGAAGTGCTGGATGGTGTTGATATGGTCAAGCGCATCACTCAGCCTTTCAAGCTTGCGTCCAGGCAGTTCCACCCCGAAAACTCCATTTTCCCGATTGACGGTTTTCAAGTTGGCGGCAATGATATCGTCGTCATCGCAGGTCCATGCGCCATCGAATCACGCGCCCAGATTCTCGAAACGGCGCAGGCTGTGCGAGAAGCAGGCGCCAATGCACTGCGTGGTGGTGTCTTCAAACCCCGTACCTCACCCTACTCATTTCAAGGTCTTGGCGAAGAAGGGCTCGAATACCTGGCTGAAGCCCGCCAAGCGACAGGCATGCCGATTGTCGTGGAGATTATGTCGCAGACTCAGCTTGACCTCATGGTGAAATACGTAGATGTCCTTCAAGTGGGGGCGCGCAACATGCAAAACTTCAACCTGCTACGGTCGATCGGTGAGACTCGCAAAAGTGTATTGCTCAAACGTGGTTTGAGCGCGACAATCGAAGAACTTCTCATGTCGGCTGAATACATTCTGGCGGGGGGCAACAAACAGGTTATGTTATGCGAGCGCGGCATCCGTACCTTTGAAACGTCCACGCGCAACACGACGGATATCAACGCGATCCCTGTCCTCAAAAACCTCACGCATCTTCCCGTTATTTTGGATCCCTCCCACGCAACCGGTCACGCTGATTATGTCACTGCGATTGCACGGGCTGCGATCGCTGCGGGTGCAGATGGACTGATCGTTGAAGTCCACCCTGACCCTGCGCATGCCGCCTCGGACGGTAAACAATCGCTCAAGCCAGAGACATTTGTTGAAATGGTGAAGCAGGTCAAGGCGATCGCCGAAGCGATGGGGCGTCGCATCGCTCCGATTAAGAAACCTGTTGTGACTGGGTGGTAAGCAACATGGAGGATGGCTTTCGATTACAAGACTCAAGGATTGCGATCGTTGGTTTGGGATTGATGGGCGGTTCGCTCGCGATGGCGTTGAAAGGGAAGTGCGCTGTGCTCTTTGGAATCGATTCGGATCACGCAACGCTTGAACTTGCTCTCGATAAACAAATCGTTGACCAAGCCGATTCTGATCCCGTTAAACTCCTCTCACAAGTTGACCTCGTTATCTTAGCTACTCCTATTCTAGTAATCATAGACCTTATCCGAAAATTACCATCGTTGATACAAACACCTTGTATCGTTCTTGACCTGGGTTCAACCAAAAAAGACATTGTACAAGTTATGTCCGCCCTGCCCGAACTTTTTGACCCTATTGGCGGGCATCCCATCTGTGGCAAGGAAAAACTCGGCTTGGAACGTGCAGAGGGAAACTTGTATCAAGGTGCGCCATTTGTGATCACAGCTCTGGAACGTACCACCCAAAGAGCGAAATCTGCTGTGACCCAAATCATTTCAGTCATTGGTGCACATGTGATCGAAATGTCCGCCGCAGACCATGATCGTATCCTTGCCTCAACCAGCCACTTGCCATTTCTTATCTCTTCTGCGCTGGCACAGGCAACTCCTCAAGAATTTGCAACTCTCGCAGGACCAGGCTTCCGTTCTACAAGCCGCCTGGCAGGGACGCCAGCGCACATGATGATGGGAATCCTCAAGTCTAATAGGGGTAATATTTTGAATGCCATACAAAATTTCCGTGGGGCGCTTACGGAACTTGAATCTGCACTGCAACATGAAAATTATTCACAGCTTGAACTCCTCCTCAATCAATCTCATCGCTCCTATTACTCAATTATCGAAAACTGATTACTTCTTTTCTCTCTCATGCTGACCACTCTGCCTTCCCTCCAAATAACCCCAATAAATCATCCTCTCTCTGCCACGGTCCGTGTCCCAGGCTCAAAATCGCTGACCAATCGCGCCCTTCTCATCGCCGCGCTTGCAGACGGAACCATCCGCTTAACCAATGCGCTCTTCTCAGATGACTCACTGTATTTTGCGAAAGCCCTGCAAACTCTTGGTTTTGATGTTCAGCTCGATGAAGTCAATTCTGAAATGACCGTCAGGGGCTTGGGCGGCAGAATCCCATCAAATAAAGCCGAACTTTTCATTGGCAACGCGGGGACCGCGGCGCGCTTTCTCTCTGCTTTTCTAACCTTGGGACATGGTGAATATATCCTGGATGGTGACTCTCGTATGAGAGAAAGGCCCATCGGAGATTTGATCGATGCTCTTCATCAATTGGGTGTGGAGTTGGAAGCGACAAACAATTGTCCGCCGGTCCAAATATTTGCAAAAGGTTTGCCGGGCGGGAAAACAAAAATAGCCGGGAATATTTCATCGCAGTTCTTGTCCGCCTTCTTGATGGTTGCGCCCTACGCAAAATCTTCCGTTGAAATAGAAGTTGCTACTGAATTAAACTCGAAGCCCTACGTAGATATGACTATTGCTATCATGAAAGACTTTGGCGTGGAGATTAAGCGTCACGGCTACGAACGTTTCATCATCCAACCCTCTTTCTTCTTTCCTCTTTCTACTTACTCAATTGAATCCGACGCCTCCACTGCCTCCTATTTTTTCGCTGCACCTGCCATCTGTGGTGGGACAGTTCGCGTCGAAAACATCTCGCGCAATTCGAAGCAAGGAGATATTGCCTTTCTCGATATTCTTCAACAAATGGGCTGCATCATAGGAGAAGATCACGACGCTATTACGGTCATATGTACGAACCCATTAAAGGGTATAGACGTAGATACGCGTGATTTCCCTGATACCGCTCAAACTCTTGCAGCCATTGCCCCCTTTGCCTCTTCACCGACGAGGATTCGCGGCATTGCTTCTGCGCGCCTGAAGGAAACAGACCGTATCCATGCGACCTGTACTGAGCTTGCCCGGCTTGGCGTGCACGTGGAAGAGCATGAGGATGGCATGACCATTTATCCATGTGACAAAATTCAGCCTGCGACCATCCAGACTTATAATGATCATCGCATGGCAATGGCTTTTTCATTGATCGGCTTGCGCATTCCCGGAATCACGATTGAAAATCCAGCGTGTGTTTCCAAGACATTTCCTAATTTTTTCGATGTACTGGATCATTTACGATGATCAGGCTTGGCTTGATTGGTTTTCCTCTGAGCCATAGTCTTTCTCCAAAAATTCACACCGCGGCACTTCAATCGTGTGGCTTGGAAGGGGACTATTCGCTGTTCCCTATTCATCCGGATGACAAACAGAGTTTGAAAGATCTGCTATTTCGAGTTCGCTCCGGCGAAATTCACGGACTTAACGTCACTATTCCGTATAAACAAAACGTCATCCCATTTCTTGATGAACTGACACCAACGGCTAAGTCCATCGGTGCCGTCAACACCATTTATTTGCATAACAACAGACTCATCGGTGATAACACTGACGCGCAAGGGTTTTTGTTAGATTTGAAAAAGTTTCTAACCACGGAGACACAGAGACACGGAGATTTAAATGCTTTGGTGCTTGGGGCAGGAGGTTCCGCGCGCGCGGTCGTATATGCTTTAGTGAATGACGGTTGGGACGTCACTATTGCGGCTCGTCGAATGGAGCAGTCTCAAGAATTAGCGCTCCAATTTAGAAAGGCTAATGCAATTGAATTCAACCCTCAAACGTTCCAACGTTCAAACCTGCAACTGATTGTAAACACTACACCCGTAGGTATGACGCCCAACATCGACGGATCTCCATGGCCGGAGAATCTACCTTTTCCGAAGAATGCAGCAATTTACGATTTGGTCTACAATCCACGTGAGACGAAACTTGTGCGGGATGCCCGTTGCCAAGGATTGAACGCAACGACAGGCTTGGGTATGCTCATCGAACAAGCGGCTCTCTCATTTGAAATCTGGACAGGTTACAAACCACCCCGTGAAGTTATGTTTGAGGCTGTCGATCAAACTGCTTATTGATCACTGGATACTTTTATGTCACTCCGTTTTCTCACTGCCGGCGAATCTCATGGACCCTCCCTCACAGCCATCCTGGATGGCATGCCGGCTGGTCTCTCGATTACACCTGAAATGATTGACAAGGAATTAGCGCGCCGTCAAAAGGGTTATGGTTCGGGCGGACGCATGAAAATCGAAAAAGATATGGTGCAAATTTTGGGCGGCGTGATGGCTGGTGAGACGACTGGTGCACCTATTGCCATGTTCGTAAAAAATGCAGACCATATTAAGTGGAAAGGCAAAGCGATTGAGCCGATGACAGCGCCACGTCCGGGTCATGCCGATTTAACGGGTGCGGTGAAATATGGCTACAAGGATTTACGTCCTGCGCTGGAACGCGCTTCGGCTCGTGAGACAACCATGCGTGTGGCTGTCGGCGCAATCTGCAAACAATTTCTCTCTCAATTTGGAATTATCGTAGGCGGGTATGTTACTTCCATAGGCGAGATCCAGACTGACTTTGGTGACATGCCTTATGAAGAACGTTTTGTTCGTGCCGAGGAATCGGATGTACGTTGTCCCATCGAATTATCTGCGGATCAAATGCGGGCTGAAATCGAAAAAACAATTCATGGCAAAAATACGTTGGGTGGCATTTTGGAAATTGTCGCATTGAATGTACCTGTGGGTCTCGGGAGTTTTGCTCAGTGGGATAAACGCCTGGAAGCAAAGCTTGCCATGGCTATCATGTCTGTGCAGGCCATCAAAGGCGTGGAAGTTGGCGATGCGTTTGCAAATGCACGGTTGCCTGGAACACAAGTCCATGATGCCATAACGTTAGAACGTTCAAACGTTCAACGTTCAACCAATAGGGCAGGTGGCACAGAAGGAGGTGTTAGCAATGGACAGCCGATCGTCGTCCGAGCCGCGATGAAACCAATCGCCACGACGCTGACCCCCCAACAAACAGTCGATCTGGCTGCCGGAGAAAACGCGCCTACGAAATACGAACGCTCCGATTTCTGCCCGGTGCCACGCGCTGTTCCGATTCTGGAAGCGATGGTCGCTTTTGTGTTGGCAGATGCGCTCATCGAAAAGCTCGGTGGTGACTCAATGAATGAAATGAAGCCGCGTTTTGAATCACTGCGTAAAGCCAGGCTCGAAGATTTGCAAATGGACAACACCCCGCACATATTTTGGGAATAGTTATGTCGTTGCGAGGGCGTTCTTTGCCCGAAGCAATCTCCTCCTTGTATGGGAGGACTGCTTCGTCGGGACGCTTCGCGCACCTCCTTGCAATGACACTTAAGGAATTTCATGTCACACATCTTCCTCTACGGTCCTCCAGGCACGGGCAAATCTACGATCGGAAAAGTACTGGCGCGCAAGCTCAAATTGCCATTTATTGATTTGGATCGTGTGATTGAAACGAATGCGGGCATTTCCATTTCACGGATCATGGAAGGACAAGGCGAAATTGCCTTCCGTGATATGGAAACAGTTGCGCTGAAAGATGCGGTAGGTTACGCCTCCGGTGTGACATCACAAGTAATCGCACTCGGCGGCGGTGCGCTTTTGTGTGAAGAAAATCGCAAGCTGGCAGAAAGCACAGGCGTTGTTGTTTTGCTGGTGGCAAGACTTGAAGTCCTATTGCAGAGACTCAAGGCAAGCTCGAACAAACGTCCTTTGCTCGCTGGAGATTTGCATGAGAAATTAACCTCTCTGCTTGCCAAACGCAAAGAACACTACGATTCGTTCCCTCTGCGTTTTGACGCCAATCAAGCGCCTGAAACAATAGCCTGGCAAATTCAAGCTGCATTGGGACGTTTTCATTTATCTGCGATGGGAGAATACGATGTGCTGGTGCAAAACGGCGGGATTGACCATCTCGGCGAAATGCTTAAGTCGCGTGGGCTGCAAAATCCAATTATTGTGACGGATGAAAATATCGCGCAATTCCATGCGAAACGTGTGAATACTTCTTTGAAGAATGCAGGGTTTGATTCAAAAACAATTACGATTCCCGCTGGGGAAGCCTATAAAAACCTGGATACTATTTCCAAGCTATGGAAATCGTTTCTCGAAAATGGAATGGATCGCAAGAGTACAGTCATTGCCTTAGGCGGAGGAGTCATCGGCGACATGGCTGGCTTCGCCGCCTCGACGTATATGCGCGGTATCTATTGGGTCTGCGTGCCGACGACCTTGCTTTCTATGGTGGACGCCTCGCTGGGGGGGAAAACAGGCTTTGACTTGCCTGAAGGGAAGAATCTGATCGGCTCCTTTTATCCGCCAAAACTTGTCCTGGCTGATCCACAAGTATTAAGGACTTTGCCTGAAGCGGAATTTGTTTCCGGCTTGGCGGAGGTGGTCAAGCATGGAATTATTTCTGACCCGGAATTATTTGAAATATGTGCGCGTGGAATGGATTGTGTGAAAGATAATCTTGAGCAAATCGTCAAACGCGCCATGGCAGTGAAGATAAAGATCATTGAAGAAGATCCCTACGAAAAAGGGTTTCGCGCCGCGTTGAATTTGGGACATACCGTTGGTCACGCTGTGGAGTTGGTCAGCAAATTCCAACTGCGACACGGTGAAGCTGTGGCAATAGGGATGATGGCTGAGGCGAAATTGGCAGAGCGCTTAACGGTGGCAACCAAGGGCTTGTCTGACATAATTGCTGATACCTTATCCGTTTTG
>DASWEH010000031.1:0-4801 GCA_036394895.1 Anaerolineales bacterium | reverse complement strand
CAGCGATACGATCTGCGACCGTTTCGCCCATTGCCTCCGCAAACACTCCAGCCTTCGGAAGTGGCTTTCCGTTTGCCATCCCAATCTGGACTACATCTCCAATCGCATAGACTCCGGGGAACTGAGTCTCCAGTGTGTGCGCGTTCACCGATACCCAGCCAGAATCGCCGATCAGTCCGCTTTCGCGCACGACTGCCGGTGGACGATGGGGCGGTACGCCTAGCAAAAGATCGAACGGTCGTCGCTCATTGGCAAATACAACCTCGCCAGCCTCAACAGCACTGGCTTTACGGTTTGGGAAGAAAGCAATTCCTTTATCCGCCAGTCGGCTTTCGATCAAGTCACAACCCACCTGCCCAAGGATGGGCAACGACATGGGCTGAGGCGAGAAAACTTCAATGTTGGCTTTCACCCCGCGTATTTTCAGTGCATCACTGATCAACAATGCCATCTCATATGGCGCGGGTGGACATTTATACGGCGCGCCGAAGATGCCAATCACTAATTTGCCTCCCTGAAATTCTCGTAAAGCTTGCGCGGCGCGCGGAATCTCATTCGGGTCATAGACGTTATAGGCATATTGTTGAAACCCGGGAATGGCTTCTGGTGCAAGCTCTGCGCCCAAAGCTACCACCAATGCGTCGGCACTGATGTGCTGATCGCCCATCGTTGCAGCGCGCCCCTCTGGGTCAATCCGTGTGACTGGGTCGAGCATCATGCGAATACCAAGGCCGGTGAGGCTGTCGAGCGGACGTTGCCCAGCCTCCAGCGTGGACTCACCCACGAGCGCCCACGTTTTACGGAATCCCACCATAAAATGATCGCGTCGATCCACCAAAATGACTTCGTCGTTGACATCCAGCTTTTCCTTAAGTCGACGTGCAGTTGCGATTCCACCAAATCCACCACCTAAGATCAAGACTCGTTTCATAGTTACCTCTTATTAGATATGTCACCCTGAGCGTTAGCGAAGGGTCTCCACGCCAGTTTTAGAGATTCTGCACTGCCTGCTGGCTGCTCAGAATGACGCTCCACAGAACAAATGGTTTTCAAGAATGTTTATAAATGTCCACCAGCCTCAGCTCGATCCAAAACGGCGAGGATCGTCTTGACCAGATCCCGCGCGGCATGCTCGCTCAATTCCACTGCCACGCGTGCAGAGGGTCCTTGTGACTCGTTCACAAAATCAATGTTGAGGGCATGTTCCAGCGGCGCGTTGAACGGATGGTCGAATGATACATTCGCCTTTTCAAGCTGGAACCATCCGCTCGTCCCTTTGCCACTGCCATCCACTTTCACTTTTTCAACGATCATTGTGCACATAATAGAATCTCCTTGCAATCAGACCCTAAAGGTTTTTGCCAACTCATAAAGTGTAAGATTTGCAATGGCGCATCGCTTGTCAAAACGATATTTCAACAGAGAAACCTTTAGGGTCTCCTACGATAAATATTTTTCCAAAAACGCAAACACTTTCTCCCAACCATCCACAGCCTGCGCCTGACGATAATTGGGACGATGATCATAAAAGAATCCATGCCCAGCGCCGTCGTAGCGATGGAATTCATATGTCTTGCCATGTTTCTTGAGTTCTGCTTCATGTTGGTTAACTTGTTCCAGACTCGGATGGCTATCGTCATTTCCAAACAGACCTAGGATGGGGCAGGGAAGATCTTTGGTGTAATCAATCGGCGCGACAGGAGATTTTGATGATAACTGTTCCTGAGCCATCACAACCCCTCCGCCCCAGCAGTCTACGATCGCGTCAAAGCCGGGCGCGCGGCAGGCCGTAAGATATGCATGACGTCCTCCAGAACAGGTTCCAAAGATTCCCACTTTTCCATTACTATAAGGCAACGCACGGACATACTGCATCGCACCCGCCAGATCGCCGACTGCCTGTTCATCCGGAATACCACCTTCGCCGCGCACTTTTGCCGCAACATCCTCGGGCGTGCCATGTCCTGCACGGAAATAAAGATTGGGCGTGATGGTGATATAGCCATGCTGGGCAAACTTGAGAGTAACTTCCCGATACCATTGATCCCAGCCCGGCATGTGATGAGCCAGCACCATCGCTGGAAATGGACCGGCCCCAAGTGGACGCGCGAAAAATGCGTTGATCCAGTCGCCGTTTGCGCCGGTCAGCATGACTGTCTCTGCCATTAAACCTTCATATATGTCGGTTCGTACCATAGGCGGACTCCTCCTGATGTGAATTGATCGGAATGGGTTGGCGCTATTATACAATCATTGAACAACTAGAGATAAAATTATGGTGTAATCTCATTTAATGGAGAGTCTGTAATGCAGGAACTTACCGCTCGCGATGTAGATATCCATGATTCCTTCTGGTCGCCGCGTCTGGCAGTGAACGCGCACAAAGCGATTTTCCATCAATGGGAACAACTGGAGGCGTCCCGTTGCATCGATAATTTTCGGCTTGTCGCAGGAGAGAAGGATGGCTTTCGCCAGGGCTTTTTCTTTGCAGATTCGGATGCTTACAAGTGGCTGGACGCTGCCTCGCGCATCTACGCCCTTCACCCAGAACCGGCGCTTGCCGCCCTTATGGATTCATGTATTGCCCTTTTGGGCCGCGCCCAAATGGACGATGGTTATCTCTTCACGTTTAACCAGCTTCATTTCCTAGGTCAGCGCTGGATCAATTTGCAAATAGAACATGAACTTTACTGTCACGGCCATCTCATTGAAGCCGGTGTCTCCCATTACCAAGCCACGGGTCGCAGGGACCTGCTAGACATTTGCATCAAAGCCGCCGATCTCATTGTGCGTGATTTCCTAAATGCCTCGAACGACAAAACTTGTGGACACGAAGAAATCGAGATTGCAATGATTCGTCTGTATCAGGTAACCGGAAAAGAAGATTATCTCGAACTGGCGCGTCGATTCGTCGAACGCCGCGGACGGATTCCATTTTTTGCCTTGCATGTCCTCCGCCAACTCAGAAGCTACCACAAACGGGAAGAATATGTAAGTGTCTTGAGAAGGAATTTCCTTGCAGAACATCCTGAGCAGGCATCCTTCCGTTTGCCAGGTGATAATTTTGCAAAAAAGCCAAAGCATAGTCGGGCGCGTTGGTATCTCAATATGCTGCGCGGCTTCTATCACCAGCAACATGCGCCAGTCCGCCATCTGACTACGCCTGTGGGCCACAGCGTCCGCTTTGGGTATTTGGAAACGGCATTTGCAATGTTATGCCGTGAAAGTCGGTCGGATTTCCAATCCGACTCATCTATGCACGCGATGGAGCAAGCCTGGGAGCGAATGATCACACGACGCATGTACGTCACGGGCGGAGTCGGTTCGGCTCCCGAAATTGAAGGCTTTGGCGGTGACTATGATTTGGATCCCGAGCTTGCCTATGCGGAAACCTGTGCTTCGATTGCCAGTCTGCTCTGGAACTGGGAGATGGCACTGCTCACGAAAAAAGCACAATACAGCGACCTGTTCGAATGGCAGCTTTACAATGCCACCAATGTTGGGATGGGACAAAACGGTGATACCTATCTTTACAACAATCCTCTTGCTGTTCATCACGGAATAACACGCAAGGAATGGTTTTCCTGCCCTTGTTGTCCATCAAATCTCGCGCGCGCTTATGCTGATTTGGGAAAATATATCTATTCGTTCGATGAAAATAACGTATGGATTCATCAATTGATCAGCAGCGAAACAACAATCGATATTGGTGTTCCGGTGAAAATTAAAATTGAATCTGAATTGCCATGGAATGGAAAAGTGAAGATTCACGTCACACCGGAAACGCAGAAAGAATTCAAAATCAACGTACGTGTGTCTTCATGGAATTCATCGAACCAACTAGATGAGCAGATGACCGCCTCCGGATATGATCCGCGTCAATCAGGCTATGAAACGATTTCTCACGTTTGGTCTACCGAAGGAGAGATATTGGAATTCAACTTTAATATGTCCATCCAATTACGCCGCGCTCATCCAAAAGTGAAAGGACATGCAGGAAAAGTCGCCGTCACGCGTGGACCGCTGGTCTATTGTCTGGAAAGCGTAGATAACCCCGATGTACATATCTTCACTGCACAACTCGATCCTTCCTCTTTGCGCGATGAATTCGTTCCTGATTTGCTAGGCGGATGCGTGGTCATTCACGGCAAAACAATGGATGGCAAGGCGTTGAAATTTATTCCCTATTTCTTATGGGCAAACCGCGGCGAGTCACAGATGACGGTGTGGGTAAATGCCTTATGAAGAATCAATGAAATTAACCGATCACAAACTGGACTTTAGCGCGCGACAGGCAGCTAATGGTTGAAATTGATAACTCCCTGTGCTTGCAGGGATGACTGCAGTCTGAAACGTATCTAGTTCCAGGCTTTCATTTCCCGCCCGCAAAATTGCCTGTCCATCGATCACGGTAATCGCGTGGAATGATTCACCTTTTGTATCTAGATGGATCATGTCCTTCGAGGCGCATAACATTTCCAATGTGAAGTATTCGCATTCAATCAACCTCTCAGGTGCGCCGTCTTCACATTCAGGAAGAGGGATGAGAGGTGCCGCGAACTCTGCTTTAGTTACTTCAATTGATTTTTCAATGTGCAGTGGGCGTGCATCGGTCTGTGGGCGACCCCAATCGTAAACGCGGTACGTCCAATTGGACGTTTGTTGAACTTCATAAACAAGCAAACCCGGGCCGAGCGCGTGCAATGTCCCTGCGGGCATGAAGACTGTATCGCCAGCCTTCACTTCCGCGTATTGCATGTGCTCAATAATGGTTCCGTCCCGAATCGAGTCAGCCAGCATT
>DASWEH010000030.1:0-6018 GCA_036394895.1 Anaerolineales bacterium | reverse complement strand
TGCTGCACAATTAGAGGGCTTGCAATGTGGGATTAATATTATTATAAATACATGTGAGAATTTTACAATAGGAAAAAAGCACTCCTTAATAGTGGCATTGAAGAAATGACCTGTAATTTGCTTTTTCCTGTGGCAAAATGTCGTTCAGGTTGACAAAACTATGAAACTAGATACAATACACTCCGCCAGCCGAAGTGGCGGAATTGGCAGACGCGCTACGTTCAGGGCGTAGTGAGGGTTCCCTCATGTGGGTTCAAGTCCCACCTTCGGCATCACAAAGTACCGCACTCATGTTTAGCTTTGAAGAAAACGGTGCACGAGACTCGCTGAAAGGCGAGTTTTTTGTTATCTAAGGGCAAAAACACCTACTTTGCGTTGAAAAAAAGGGAAATTACACGTGGGGGAGGTGGTATAATTAGAGTAAATTAGGCATATCCTTCATTAGTTAAGACGCGGAGTCACAGAATCTCGTCCTTCGTGTCTTTTTTATGCCAATACCCCCTTTACGAAGTGCCGCATATGTAGCTGAACCAGAAGTTTGGTAATTTTTAAGACAAGCGGCAAAGAGAAAATTATGGCTGAAGAAACACCTCAAAACGGTCAAACCGGTAATATCCAACAAGTTGATATAGATTCACAGATGCGCGATGCCTATCTGGATTACGCCATGAGCGTGATCGTAGCACGTGCGCTGCCCGATGCTCGTGACGGATTAAAGCCAGTCCATCGCCGTATCCTTTATGCCATGCAGGAATTGGGCATCCGCTCGAATACTCCTTATAAGAAATCCGCTCGTATCGTCGGTGAAGTGCTTGGTAAGTTCCATCCACATGGTGACTCAGCCGTCTATGAGACAATGGCACGCATGGCGCAGGATTTTTCCATGCGTTACATGCTCATTGACGGTCAGGGCAACTTTGGGTCTGTGGATGGGGATGCGCCCGCCGCAATGCGTTACACGGAAGCTCGCCTCCACAAACTGGCTGAAGAACTACTTGCCGATATTGACAAAGATACTGTGGACTTTGGACCCAACTTCGATGAGTCACTCGAAGAACCTCTTGTCTTGCCGGCCCGCGTGCCGAATATGCTCCTCAATGGTACATCGGGTATTGCCGTTGGTATGGCGACCAACATTCCGCCGCACAACCTGCGCGAACTGACGGATGCCATTATCTTCCTGATCGACAACCACGATACGATGGATGATATCCCTGTGGATGAGTTGATGAAGCGCATCCCAGGACCGGACTTCCCGACAGGTGGCGTTATCATTGGTCGTGAAGGGATCGAGTCTGCCTATGGCACCGGCCGGGGACGTCTCGTCGTGCGCGGGGTGGCGCATATCGAAGAGGGGAAGAGTGGCAGGTATGAGATCATCATTACAGAAATTCCCTATCAGGTTAATAAATCAACACTAATCGAGCGCATTGCTGAATTGGTGCGTGAAGATAGGATTGATCAGATCTCCGATCTCCGTGACGAATCGGATCAACGTGGCATGAGTATTGTGATTGAGCTCAAGCGCGGCGCTCAGCCAAAGAAGGTTCTGAACCAACTTTACAAATATACGGCTCTGCAATCCACGTTCGGCGTGCAATTGCTGGCGCTTGTGGATGGTGAGCCCCGTACTCTGCCACTTAAGCGTTCATTACAGATTTTCATTGAACATCGGCAAACGGTGATCGTCCGCCGCACGAATTTTGAACTGGCGAAAGCCCGTGCTCGCCAGCATATTCTGGATGGTTATTTGATCGCGCTTGCAAATCTCGACGCGGTGATCAAAATAATCCGTGAATCGCAGGATGCGGATGTCGCTAAAACAAACCTGGTCAACCGCTTCAAATTGAGCGAGATCCAGGCACAAGCTATTTTGGATATGCAGTTACGCAGACTTGCTGCTCTGGAGCGTTGGAAGATCGAAGAAGAGCATAAGCAGGTTGCGGAGCAGATCGCCCGCTTGGAAGATTTGCTTGCCAGCCCGAAGAAAATCCTTGGGCTCATTCAGGATGATATGCGCGACCTCGCCGAAAAATATGGTGATGACCGCCGTACGCGCATCGCAGCGGAAGCGACCGAATCACTGAGCGAAGCAGACCTTGTTCAAGATGAAGCCGTACTGATCAGCCTCACCGAGCGTGGCTATGTCAAGCGTGTCGCGGCTTCCGCCTTTCGCTCCCAGAGCCGCGGCGGACGTGGCGTAATGGGCCACAGCACGAAGGATGAGGATACAGTCGTTGCCCTCCTCCCAGCTCGCAGCCTGGACACGATGCTGTTTTTCTCAGACCGTGGCAAAGTCTATTCTGAGAAGGTATACCAAATCCCGGACGCTGACCGTACGGCGAAGGGAATTCCTCTTGTCAATGTGCTTGCTCTGGATCCCAATGAGCGCATCACGGCTGCCATTGCCGTTTCAGATTTCTCCGCGCATGGATTCTGCGTGCTTTCGACGATCCGTGGTAGAGTCAAGCGGGTGGTGATGGAGGAGTTCGCCTCGGTTCGCCCCTCGGGGTTGATCGCCATATCCCTGGATGAAGGTGATAAGTTGGGATGGGCGCGCCTCACGAGCGGTAATGACGAGGTGATCTTTGTCACCGAGCATGGACAGGCTCTGCGTTTCAATGAAAGCAAAATCCGTGCCATGGGACGACAAGCCGCAGGTGTGCAGGCAATCCGTCTCCTAAACGGGGACTCCGTCACAAGCATGGATGTAGTCGAGAAAGACGGTTCGCTGCTTGTGATTACAACCAATGGCTTCGGAAAACAAACCCCATTGGGTGCATACGCTCCCAAGGGACGCGCAACAATGGGTATCTCGACCATTGATCAGAAGGCGTTGAAAGATATAGGCAAAATTGTTGCAGCGCGTGTGATCCAGAAGGCGGATGACTTGACGATCATTACTTCCAACGGAGTTGCCATCCGTATCAAAGTCAAGGATGTCAGGCAGGCGGGCCGTTCGACGAGAGGTGTACATCTCATTAAACCGCAGGATGGCGATAGCGTGGCATCGGTAGCGCGTATCGCTGCGGAGGATTTGAAAAAAGCGGGCGCACAACTCGATGGGGATGAAAAAGTCGAAGAGCCGCAACCACAGTTGATTTAGCAGAAAAGTCCAGTGACGCCGTTGGAACCACTGGACTTTTTTATTTAAGCTGTTTTAGCGCGCAATGATTCTTAAAACAAAGACATTTTCTCAAAAACAAACATTGCCAGCGTGCCAATGATACAAACGGTGAACATCAGCATTACCGAAAGCAGGAATCGCTGCTGGGCCGTCATCCCAAGGAAACGCGCATTGTTTGTACGGCGGCGTTTTGGCGCCACAGGTTGTGCGACTGGTTCTTTATAAAGATCATTCGGTTCTTCTTCATAGAAAGAGGATTCGGCAGAATCGCGTAGATTATCAAACATTTTTACCTCGTTTCGAAGTATATCACGTGTGATCACACGTGCGGACGTAAGCGCACATCCCCAAATCGTACTGTTACAGAATTGCCCTGTTCATCGCTTAATCTTAAACTTCCATCTGACTCGAGCCCAAGTAGTTTCCCTGTAATTGAATTTCCATTTCCTTCCTCGACCTGAACTTGCTCACCGCGAAACGCAAGCGCTTTTTCCCAGGAGGCGACGAATGAATCAGAGCCGAGATGAGGACGGAGCGCAATGATCCCCGCCAGAATGTCATGCAATATTTCTCCTCGTTCCACAGCCGGTCCCAGCGATTCTTCGAGGCTGGTGGCGAGAAATTGCAGTAACTCCGCAGGCGGGACAGCACTTTTCAATACATTTATACCAATGCCGATCACCAGACAATCCACTTCTTCGCCCGACCAGACCGACTCGACCAGAATGCCTGCCACTTTGCGTCCGTTCAATAAGACATCGTTCGGCCACTTTATTTGTGCGACGAGTGCGCGCGTCCGCAGAGCATCGACGACGGCAAGCGCAGCCAACCCCACCATCCGGGTGAGATAGGGTTTCTCCTGCGCGGTAGGACGCAGGATCAAGCTGAAGGCGAGCGCAGTTCCCTTGGGTGTAAACCATTTTCGGTCGAGGCGTCCACGCCCGGCTGTTTGTTCATCAGCGATGACAAGCGACAGGTCTTTCGCATCGTTGGTCGCCCAGGCAAGAGCTTCGTTGTTCGTTGAACCGATGGAATCAAAATATTTCACATCCCCTAGCGGTAATTTCAAGAGAGTTTTTTTTAGTTCGTCTTGGTTCATAAATTAATAGACCTGACAGGTCGCTTCGCGGAAACCTGTCAAGTCTTAAAAAATTAGGGTAATACAAACCAAGGGTTGATAAACCCTCCGTTTTGGCGGACCTCAAAGTGCAAGTGTGCCCCTTGTGCATTGCCCGTAGCCCCTGATGTACCGATCTGCTGTCCTGCGCCAACACTCTGACACACGCTTACGAAAATCGCGCTCAAGTGAGCATAGACAGTTGAGTATCCGTTCCCATGATCGATCTGGATCACATTGCCATACCCATAGTTGTAACCATCCTGTGCCATCGTGACCACGCCACTATCCGCCGCAGAGATCGGTGCGCCTTCACCTGCAGCAATATCAATGCCTAAGTGACCAGACCAATAATCATTGCCGGAGAGGAAATGATTAGCAGTGGGCCAACTAAATCCACCACCGCCCACTGCGCCTCCCGCACAAGCACTCTGGCTGGTTGAGGACGTTCCTGATGCACCTTTTGCGATAGTAGGCACCAGCCATTGTACAAACTCGCGTTCGCCACCTGGCACCATTACCCAGGAACCTGAATCAATTTTGGGGTTGGTCAGGTCAATATCATTTCCTGGATAATTGAGGATCGCATCAACTGTCGTTTTGAATTCACCAGCAACACTTTCAAGCGTATCATTTTCCTTCCACTGATAATAAATGCCATCTGTTGGTGGGATCTTCAAAACTTGTCCGGGCCTGAGGCTGTCAGGACTATCCTGCAAAGTTTCATAGTTTGCCCACAAAATGGTTTCTGGTTTGAGCTTAAAGGATTCCGCAATCGCAAAGACAGAGTCCCCACGCACCACGCGATAGTCTTCCGGCTCATAGCGCGGTTTGTCAGCTGGGACGTTGGTTTTTATCTGAATTTCCCGTCCAATCGATTCGAATACTGCCTGCCTGTCTAAAGCTGGCATGGGAATGTTAGATGTGTTCTTGCCTGAAGCGGCAGTTGGGATAGGCGCCAAAGCTTGTGGTAGAGATACGGATTTTTTCCACATCAGCGCACCCACGATCATCCCTGCTACGAGAATAACTGTGATAGCCCAACTGATGACGCTAAAGCGATGCTTTTCGAAGAACGCTGACAATTTTGACATTCGAAAGATTGTACTTAGCCGCCTGGAGCTTGATTAAGCGTCCCTTCCCAGATTCTCAAGGAATTCCTGGTTGTTACGGGCGCGGTCGAGGCGCGTGACAATCGCTTCGGTTGCAACAGACTGATCCATCCCCGCGCCTGTTGGCTGTGGGGAGATCATCTGAATATACATTCTGCGCATTAGCCAGACGCGTTGGAGCAAATCAGGACCCAGCAAAAGGTCTTCGCGACGCGTGGAGGAGCGTTCGATATCCACCGCGGGGAAGATGCGTCGTTCCTGCAATTTGCGCGAAAGATGTAATTCCATATTGCCTGTGCCTTTAAACTCCTCGAAAACAACGTCATCAAGACGTGAGCCAGTATCCACAAGACATGTCGCGATGATGGTCAGAGAACCGCCTTCTTCAATATTGCGTGCCGCTCCAAAGAAACGTTTCGGGGGGTACAACGCCGATGGATCCATACCACCGGACAGCGTGCGCCCGGAAGGATTGACTACCAGGTTATAAGCACGCGCCAGACGAGTGATCGAGTCCATCAAGATTACCACGTGGCGACCAATCTCTACGAGTCTCTTAGCCCGCTCTAAGGCGAGTTCCGCAGTACGAACGTGAGAGGTAACCGGCTCATCGAAAGTCGAAGCGACGACTTCCGCATCGACAGAACGATCCATGTCAGTCA
>DASWEH010000029.1:0-2662 GCA_036394895.1 Anaerolineales bacterium | reverse complement strand
ACAATTTTTTGTAGAGGAAATCCTTCAGCTCGCGATTGCGGCGCTGCATCTCTTCGCTGTAGCCAATCACGTTGTATTTCAGTTTTTGAAGATCTAGCGCGGATTTGGCGCGGCTTTCCTGCAAGCGTTTATCCGTGGCTTCGATCATGTCTGTGACCATGATGCCAACCAGTTGACGGATCATGCGGTGACGCTCGATCTCTCCCAGATTGGGCCCGCGCCATTTATAGGTTTCCCGCAAAATTTCCCACAGCGCGATGCCCTCCAGCATTTGGGGTGTGATCATGCCTGAACGCAAGCCATCATCCAGATCATGGGTGGTATAAGCCAGTTCATCCGCTACGTTCGCGATCTGTGTTTCGAGGTTACCGCGTAGATCGGCATTGAAATCCCGGGCATCTGAAATATCATATTCCGACTCGTGCTTGACCATCCCCTCGCGCACTTCCCAGGTGAGATTCAAACCAGGGAATTCAGGGTAACGCTGTTCGAGTTCCGTGACGATGCGCAGGGATTGCCGGTTGTGGTCAAAGCCGCCAAAGTCCTTCATCAAGCGCGCCAGCGCAACTTCACCGGAATGCCCGAAGGGTGAGTGACCCAGATCGTGCGCCAGACAAATCGCCTCGACCAGGTCCTCGTTGGCGCCAAGGGCACGCGCCAGCGTCCGACCGATTTGAGCTACTTCCAATGTGTGGGTGAGGCGTGTCCGAAAGTAATCGCCTTCGTAGTTGATGAAGACCTGTGTCTTGTATTCGAGTCGTCGAAATGCTGTGGTGTGGATAATGCGGTCGCGGTCGCGTTGAAAGGCGGTGCGGTATTCAGGTTCGTTATCCAGATAGGCACGGCCCTTTGAATCCTTGCTGCGCATCCCGTAGGGAGCCAGGCCTTTGTCCTCGACCTCTTCAAGCTGTTGACGAGTGAAAAACATGCTTAGCCTTTCAGATGCAAATGTCATTGCGTCCTTCGATTTTGGGCTCGGTTTTCATGCCGTTTTGTGGTTATTTAACCATCAGCCCATTACTCAGGATGACCGCAATGACATGTTAGATGGGGCGAGAGGGGGTCGAACCCTCACGGTGTCTCCACCGACGGATTTTAAGTCCGTTGCGTCTGCCGATTCCGCCATCGCCCCGTGGCGCCACAGCGCCATGCGCGTTATTTTACCTTATTTTGAAATGCTTTCCAATAACATAGGTTCGCCAAACTTATTTCCTGATAGAATGCGGTATGGTTCCCGATTTGAAAGAAGTAAAAGCATTTGCGAATCACCTTCACTCGCTTGGCAAATACTGGCAGGGTGAACTTTTCGGCTGGCAAGCGGAATACACGCCTGAAAGTATTAAGAAGCCTACTGACTCAAAGATGACCCTCACTCCCGCCGATTTCTGGATTGGCGAAAGCGGCATCTGGTTTTTTTCCTTGATGTGGGAACATGGCAAGGACAAAGACCCCGTTGAGTTTTTGGACGATCGCGGGATTATTAAGTAATCACTAGAGCTAGTAACCAAAAGACCAGGTCCAAAAGCCTGGTCTTTGCTCTAAATAGGGTAACTTGATCATTCTTTGGTTTATTGCATGGTTTCTTGGTCAACTCTAAAAACTGTTGTATCTGCCGATTCCGCCATCGCCCCGTGGCACCAGGCGCCTTATTTCACCTTATTTTGAAATGCTTTCCAACTGTGAGGTGTTATAGCGCTTCAAAAGATATCTGCCTCACAAGTCTTTCATTGCAAAAGACTCATAGAGTTGAAATAGAAATTTACCGGCCATGTATCTTTTGAGCCTGCTGCTTGTCATGTAAGCAGCGAATTTCGGCTATCGTAAATCAAAAACAGGGAAGGACGATCCACTATGAAAAAAATTCAAGCAAAGCAACAGCTCGCCCTTTTGGCAGGGGTGTTCCTTGTCATCTTAATGGGTTGTGGGGGACCACCCGCCACACCAACACAAAGCGGTGTTGTGATATCAACCTTTACAGCCGCGCCAGTCAATTCACCGGCACCTTCAGAAGCTTCACAGCCTACACTTGCACCAACACCAAATTCAGAAGTAATGGGCCAACTTCCCGGTTTATCCCCGGTGAATGTAACTGTGAGTTTGGAAGGACAGAAATTTACGTGTACAGCTGTAAAAAAGGTGACTGTCTACTATGAAAGGACTTGTCTAAGAGGGCTGCCGTCAGTCAATTTAATCCAGATCGTCATATCAGGGAGAGAGACATCTATTGTAGATTTTATTGAGATATCCATCCTGCAAAACGAAAACCCCGAGAACAAAACCGCCCATGAAGTGCTTGGTTTTATCGCAGCTATGCCCTATGATGGCGCAGACCCGGAAGAGGCGAGAGCCTGGGTCGAAAGCACAATCCCTGCTGTAAGCGGCAAATCCGGCGGGACGCAGGAGGCGGTATTTGGAGACGTAAAATATGTACTCCGTGGATCGGTCACGGCGTTAAGTTTGGAGATCGGGGAATGGCCATAACAAATACTCCCCGAAAGGGGAGTTTCTGTTTAATAATCTACTCGTTCTTATTATTTTGAAATACCTTCCAACCGTGAAGCGTTGTCCCGGTTCACAAGATAATACTGATGCAAGCTTTATTTATGAAAGAAATCGACGATTGCTTTGTAAACTCCGTCTGGGCATTCGAGGTAAGAAAAAT
>DASWEH010000028.1:0-14584 GCA_036394895.1 Anaerolineales bacterium | reverse complement strand
CCGCAGGTCACGTAATATTTGCCGGGTTCGGCAGGCGCGGTGAATTTCGCAGTGGCAGATTTTCCTGGTAACACTTCCGCCTTCCAATAGATATTTTCCTCGTCCTGAGGTCCATACTTTACACCGGCGTCTGTGCCGAGTTTGAAGATGATAAACATGTGCGAGACAAAACCCTGGTTCGTGAGATTGAGTGTGATCTCTTTACCGGCGGGAACGGTAAACGTATTCGGTGTGTAGTTATAGTCAGACAAAGTCACGTTGAGTGTGGTCGGCGAATGATTGCAGGCTGTCACTTGGAAAACGAGACTTAATAACAGAAAGAAAGATTTTGTTTTCATAAAATAGTTTCCTGTTGAGATATTTTATTTGCGTCATCCGAATGGCGCAATTGACATTTCGTGGGAGGAATTCAGAATCATTCTGTCTTTTCTCAAATCATTTGCCCCTACTGTATAATCAGCCCGATGTTTGAATTCCAGATCACCGCCAAAAACAACCGCGCCCGCACAGGGATTTTTACGACGCCTCATGGCGAACTCCTGACGCCTGTATTTGCTCCCGTAGGAACACAGGCAACGGTCAAGACGCTCACGCCCGCTCAGGTCAAGGAATTGGGCGCTATGCTCGTGCTCTCCAACACCTATCACCTCTACCTGCGACCCGGCGACGATGTGATTGCCGGGTTGGGTGGTTTGCATCGTTTCATGCGCTGGCCGTATCCAATGCTCACCGATTCGGGTGGCTTCCAGGTCTTCTCGCTGGCGCAGACCCGCCAGATCGACGATGAAGGAGTGACGTTCAAGAGTCACATTGACGGTTCGACGCATCGCTTCACGCCGCAACGCTCCATTCGAATTCAGGAGAACCTCGGCGCAGACATTATTATGGCGTTCGATGAATGCTCTGACCCCAACGACCACGAATACAGCAAGCTCGCCATGGAGCGCACTCACCGCTGGGCGGAAATTTGTCTCAAATCCAAGCGACGGGGCGACCAAGCCCTCTTTGGGATTGTTCAAGGCGGCGTTCAAGCAGACCTTCGGGCTGCTTCCGCTACATTCATCGCATCTCTCGATACACCTGGCATCGCCATTGGTGGGCTTTCTGTAGGCGAGACCAAGCAGGAGATGCACGATACGCTCGATGTGGTCACGCCGCTATTGCCTGAAAACAAACCGCGCTATCTAATGGGAGTCGGCACCCCCGAGGATTTGATCAATGGCGTGTTGCGCGGCATTGACATCTTCGATTGCGTCCTGCCAACTCGCCTGGCGCGCCATCATTCTGCCTTCGCCCCCGAAGGACGACTCAACTTGATGAACGCGACGTTTGCCCGCGATGAGGGTCCCATTGATGAAACATGTGATTGTTATTCTTGCAAAACCTTCACCCGCGCCTATATCCGTCATCTCATTGTGGCGAAGGAATTGCTTGCGGGGACATTACTCTCTATTCATAATCTGAGAGCATTAATAAGATTGATGGAACAAATCCGAACCTATATTGCGAATGGTTCGTTTGAGTCGCGTGTCCCTGAATTGCTCAGTCAATGGCAAGGAAATGCAGAAAGAAAAATAAGTAACGAATGAATAGGGAGCAACGGGCCAGAGCGATAAGTCGGAAAAATGACGACTTTTCATTACGGAAAATTTATCTATGTCCTGTTTGTAATAACGCCTTGCATGTTCAAGCCGGTAACTATCAGAGAGTTGATAGACAAATGCTTGGAGTTATCGTTGAGTGTGGTGAATGTGATGTAACGATGGCTCTGGGTTACGGAATAGGCGAATAATAACCTTCCTCCTCAGCATTCTCTAGGGAATGAATTCATATCAGTTTCATCAGAAAATATGGAGAACTTATGCAAAAAACAATCGTGTTTCCATCTCCAAATAAAAAACATAAGGCCATCTTGACCCAGATTGGTGAGATCCAGGCAGATCATGCCTATTACTCTTTGTCAATTGATGGATTCCCACATTCATTTGTAGACCGGGTGTTTGGGCAAGCCTGTTTGTGGTCTCCAGAATCACGCTTCCTTGCTGTTCAGGAGTGGAAGGAGATCGATGAGACTGGCACACCCAATTTTTGCCGGCTCTTGATCGTTGATGTACTTGCTCGGCGCGAATGCATCATAGCCAATGTGGAAGGAGCAAAAGGGAATATCCTTCCAGAGAGTTTTATAGGGGAAAGTTTGATGTATACGGTTATCTATTATGGACAATTTGGGATGACCAAGAGCTTCGAAAGCAAATTCCAATATTTAAGCGGATGGCAAACCATCAAATAACATCGGAGAACAATGACTTTTTTTCATGCTTTCTTTCTCGGTATCATACAAGGACTGACCGAATTTATTCCCGTCTCATCCACAGCGCATCTGCTCATTGGGCAGGCTGTGCTTGGGATTCCTTCAGATGACAGAATATTTTCGTTTAATGTCATTATTCAGTTGGGTACGGTTCTAGCCATGCTCCTTTTCTTTTGGAAAGATCTCTGGTCTATCCTGCAATCTTTTTTTCTGGGAATCTGGCATCAGAAACCATTTGAAACGCATGATTCCCTGGTCGGATGGCTGGTGATCGTTGCAACAATTCCCGCATTGATCGTCGGTTTCCTGCTCAAAGATGTCATGGACAAGCTATTCAATAATGCGATTCTGATCGCTGCAATGCGTCTATTGATAACGGCTGGCTTGCTGGGCATTGTGGAGTATTTGGGTGCTCACAAACGGAAACTGGAGTCTGCTTCCTGGATGGACGCGATCGTGATCGGTTTCTTTCAAATCCTGGCGATTTTCCCCGGTGCTTCACGTTCTGGCTCGACAATTGCAGGTGGACTTCTACGCGGCTTTGACCGCTCCTCCGCGGCTCGGATGGCATTTCTCATGTCCGCGCCGATACTGACTGCCGCGGGCGCGTATGAAACGTTAAAAGTGATTCAAATGCCGGGTACTACAGAATTTCTACCCTATCTTGCAGTTGGATTTATCACCGCTGGCATGGTGGGCTGGTTTGCTCTGCAGTGGCTGATGAGGTTTTTGCGAGATCACTCCATCTATTTGTTTGCAGGCTATTGCGCAGTCGTCGGCTTGATCTGTCTTGCGATTGGTTTGTTCTATAGATAACTTTGTATGGATACAAAATCGCTCCTTAAACTTCTTGTCGAAACTGAATCTCCTTCTCACGATAAAGCCGCAGTTGATCGTGTCGGTGTTGTTGTCGCTGAAGAAGCGCGCAAACTTGGCGTGCAGGTTGAGTTCATTCCAAACCAAAAAACTGGGGATCATGTTTTGTGCAGGTTTGTCGCCCTGAGCGGAGCCGCAGGCGAAGTCGAAGTGCATAACAAACCAATCTTCATGTTATGCCATATGGATACCGTCTTCCCGCTTGGCACGATCAACCAATTTCCATACCGCGAAGATGGCGGAAAGATCTCTGGTCCCGGCACACTGGACATGAAAGCAGGTATTGTCATTGCTCTTGCCGCCATTGAAGAAGCACAAAAATCCGGGTTAAATCGCCCGGTTACTTTATTGTGTACATCCGATGAAGAAACTGGGAGCCTGACTTCGCGCCAGCATATCGAACGACTGGCGAAAGAGTCCGCGTTGGTGCTTGTGCTGGAAGGCGCATTATTGGATGGCTCGCTCAAGACCTGGCGAAAAGGCGTTGGCGAGTTCTGGGTCAGGACCAAAGGACGCGCTGCACATGCCGGTGTTGATCATCAAATGGGACGCAATGCGATCGAAGAGATGGCGCATCAGGTCATTGCCATCCAGAAACTTACTGACTATTCAAACCAAACAACGCTTAACGTTGGTGTCATCAAAGGCGGCACCGTCTCGAACGTTGTCCCGGAAGAAGCTGAGATTCAAGTAGATGTGCGCGTGATGCAGTCCGGTGAATGGAAGCGACTCGAATCAGAGATGAAGAAACTTAAGCCAGTGATGGATGGCACATCGCTTGAAATCACTGGCAACTTGAATCGCCCTCCCATGCCGTTCGATGAAACCATGAAAGCTACGTTTGAGAAGGCCAAATCCATCGCTGCACAGGTTGGCATGGAACTTAAAGCAGGTGGTACTGGCGGAGCCTCCGATGGAAATTTCGTCGCGCCTCTGGGCATCCCGGTGCTGGATGGCATGGGCGCGATAGGTGAAGGTGCTCATTCAGAGCGCGAATATATTTTTGCCGACAGCATGGAACAAAAAGCTAGACTAATTGCAGCTCTCATTCATGACTGGTAGAAAGAATTCGTCTGTCATTACGAAGAGTCGTGTGGCGGCGCTGAAGCAACACCTAATTACTTGGAGATTGTTTTGGACAGACGTGCTGAGCCCGCGTAATCGTATTCTCTTTTTTCTTCTTTTCTACTCTTCTCCTGCTCGGCAACCCCTACTCCCGCGATGCCTCAAGTCGTTTCCGTTTATTCGACTTCTGCAGCCGAGCCCTGGCTGCCTCCGTTATATGACTGCGCCGGGACATCGACCATCATTTCCCGCGTGGACGATTCTTCCTCAGCTGATATTGTGTTGCGTGTAGGGGAACCGAAGGTTTTGACTTTATCCGCTTATCAGATTGATTCCGAAGATATTTTGATCGTCACACATCGTCAAAGCCCGATGCAAAATTTGACTCTCGAAGGCGCGCGCGCCCTGTTCGCGGGGCAGAGAGATCCGTCTGTGCAGGTGTGGGTCTACGCGTCAGAGGAGGATGTGCAGGAGGTGTTTGACCGGATCGTGATGGCGGGGTTGAGCGTCACTTCGGCTGCACGTGTAGCACTGACTCCACAACAGATGTCTGATACCTTGGTAAACGAGTCCAATGCGGTTGGAATCCTGCCGCGACATTGGAAGGCGGGCGATGACCGTGAAGTTTTTGCAGTTGCCACTGTACCAGTACTGGTACTGACAAATTCAGAACCACAGGTTGTGATCAAAGAATTAATTGTCTGTTTGCAAAAGTAATTTAAGGCTCTTTAGGACTTGCCGTGATACACCGCCAGCGGTAGGTCGGATTGCCAATCCGACTTACACCATATCGCCAGATATGCCCGACGATCACGGAGATTCCCAATGAACCTAATTTAACTCCTCTATGGATTTATAATTAACTGGACCAATTCGGAGGAGTCTCTATGACCGAACAGTTTACATTCGGCGGTGATATTGTTTGGCGTCCCGCGCAGGAGTACATCGAGCGAGCGCATTTGACGGCGTTCATGCGCGAACATCGCCTAAAAGATTTTGATGAATTGATGTCGCGTTCCACCTCAGATGTGGCCTGGTTCACAGATGCAGTATTGAAATATCTGGAGATCCAATTTCACGAGCCGTATTCAACCGTTGTCGATTTATCAGAGGGGATTCAATTCCCAAAATGGTGTGTAGATGGGAAGATGAATATTGTCCATAATTGTGTTGATAAGTATCAGGGATCAGGAATCAGGGATCAGGTCGCTGTTTTATGGGAGGGGGAGGAAGGTTCGACAAAATCTCTAACCTATGAAGAATTATATAAAGAGGTAAATCGTTGTGCGAATGCCTTGCGTTCACTTGGACTTGGCAAAGGTGATGCAATTGGGCTCTTCATGCCCATGACACCGGAGATTGTCATTGCTTTGCTTGCGATTGCCAAGATCGGGGGCATTATCCTGCCTTTGTTCAGTGGCTATGGCGCAGGTGCCATTGTTTCCCGTTTGCTAGATGCAGATGCGAGAGCCTTGTTCGCCGCGGATGGCGCGTTCCGACGCGGCAAAGCGGTGGAGATGAAATCCATCGCGGATGAAGCTGCCGAGCATGTATCCACACTCAAACACATAATTGTCTTGAAGCGAACGGGACAAGAGGTAACTATGCAAGAGGGACGTGATCACTGGTGGCACGATCTCGTCACACCTCAATCTGATTCCGCAGAAACGGAAGTAACCTCCGCGGAAGACCCTTTGATGGTGATTTACACCTCAGGGACCACTGGCAAACCGAAAGGAGCGCAGCACACACACTGTGGATTCCCCGTCAAAGCCGCGCAGGATATGGCATTCGGAACCGATGTCCATCAAGGCGACATCATTTACTGGATGACTGACATGGGCTGGATGATGGGTCCATGGCTTGTTTTTGGCGCATTATTGCTTGGTTCAACGTTCGTTATTTATGACGGCGCGCCAGATTATCCTGGCACGGACCGGTTATGGGAACTGGTCGAAAAGTATGCGATCACCCAATTGGGCGTTTCTCCGACCCTGATCCGCTCGCTGATTCCATATGGAGATGAACAAATCAAAAAACATGACTTGTCTTCTTTGAGATTCTTTGCGTCCACCGGCGAACCATGGAATCCGGATCCGTGGATGTGGTTGTTCGAAAAAGTTGGTGAATCCAAGCGACCCATTATCAACTATTCAGGCGGGACAGAAATTAGCGGCGGGATTGTGATGGGCAACCCGATCCTGCCTCTCAAGCCCTGCGCGTTTTCCGCTCCGTGCCCGGGCATTGCTGCGGATGTGCTGGATGAAAATGGAAACCCCATTCGCAATGCGGTAGGAGAGTTGGTGATTAAAGGGCCATGGATTGGCATGACGCGCGGTTTTTGGAAGGATAAAGAACGTTATCTCGACACCTATTGGTCGCGCTGGGAAAATATCTGGGTGCATGGCGATTTCGCCGCCATCGACTCGGAGGGCCTGTGGTACATCCTGGGGCGTTCGGATGACACGATCAAGATCGCGGGTAAACGATTGGGACCTGCAGAAGTAGAGTCTATTCTTGTGCGGCATGAATCCGTGGTGGAAGCCGCGGCAATCGGAGTGCCGCATGAAGTCAAAGGGAGTGAGCTGGTTTTGTTCGCGGTGCTCAAGCCGGATGCGAGTCCGAACGATGTGCTTCGTCAGGAATTAAGAAAGATGGTGGTGGATGAAATGGGCAAGCCGCTCGCGCCGAAGTCCATCCTGTTCGTGAGCGACCTGCCGAAGACGCGCAATGCAAAAGTGATGCGACGGATGATCCGCTCCGCGTATCTTGGACAGGAGCCAGGGGATACCTCCTCGCTGGTCAATCCGCAGGCGGTGGAGGAGATCAGAAAGGCGAAGTGATATGCCATGCAATTGCTGCGAAATTACAGATCGTGCGTTTAGTGAAGCAGAAGCCAAGGCAGAACTCAAAAGCTATCGCAAACGAGGCCCTGCTGAACAGACGAAACTGATCCTGAATGCCATTCGCTCATTGAATTTGAAAAATGCCGAACTGCTTGATATTGGTGGCGGGATCGGCGTGATCCATCATGAATTGCTGGAAAATGTAGCTCAGAAAGCGATACACGTTGACGCATCTTCAGCCTATTTGAAGGAGGCAAAGGAAGAGACCGCGCGGCGAGGGCATAGCCAGCAAGTCAATTTCATCCACGCCGATTTTACGGATGTTGCTTCAGATCTTCCGAAAGCCGACATTGTCACGCTTGATAGAGTCGTGTGTTGTTATCCTGATTTTCACAGGTTGTTGAAAGCCGCAGCAGAACATAGTCGACACGCGCTGGCTTTTACTTATCCGCGTGAAACCTGGTATATGCGGATTGGATTCAGAGTCATCAATTTCTTTCAAAGTCTTCGAAAAGATCCGTTCCGAGTATTTCTTCACCCAATCGCCGAAATGGATGCACTGCTCAAAAGGGAAGGATTTGAGCAAGTTACACTTCATCGGCTTTTCGTTTGGGGAATGGCGTTGTATCAAAAAAGTGAAGGTGCAGCATGAGTTTCTTGTTTGGGAAAAAGCAAAGTGCTCAATCTCTGGCCGAGGTACTTGAAGATGGCCGTGAGATCATGAATACAGAAATGAAAAAACCGAAATATAACAATTATTCAGGTCGTGAAGTGTTCATAGATGTTGTGGTGCGCGTCCAACCCGATCGTGCAGCGCCTTATGAGACTAAAATGAAAGTCAGTCTTTTAAAGGCTTATCTGCTCAAGCCAGGTGTGCGCGTACTGGTTAAGTATGACCCTACAAAGAAAGAGCAGGTCACGATGGACGATGAAGCTCCTGCAATTTTGGAACGTAATCCTCAATTGAAAAAGTAAATGCAGAAAACTTATGACACTTCAGGAAATTGCGCGTGCCATTCCGTGGCTTGTTCGAAGACATAACCTGCATTCAATACTTTGGCATCTGACCAGGCCCGTGAAATAATTTGTAAGCCAATTGGCAGTCCCTCTTTTGTGAATCCACACGGTAGTGACAAGGCAGGTAAGCCCGCCAGATTGAACGGCGCGGTGAATCGAGTGAGTCGTCCCGCCTGCTCGACTGCGTCGTGACCTTCGATGGTCGGCGCGGCGATCGGTGTGGTGGGGGTGATCAGGAAATCGTGATCTTCGAAGAAGTGCTCGAATCGTTTCTTGACCTCAGCCTGGGTGCGCCTGGCGAGGATGTATTCTGTTGAGGTGGTCTTCGCACCATCCTCTAGCCTCCGACGGATATCTTCACCAAACCAATCAGGATGTTCCTTCAAACGGTCGCGGTGGACCGCCGCGCCGTCGGATTGAGTCATCGTTTTGTTGGCAAGGGCGGCTTCCTTTAGCCAACTTACATCCACCTCCTGTACCTTGCATCCAAGGGATTCAAAAACTCGCGCGGCTTTGTGGACAGCTTCCAATACTTCGGGTTCTGCTGCTTCGATAAACTTGCCAATGCCAAGCGCAATCTTTCTTCCTTCAACATGATCATCAAGATGATCGAGCTCATCGCCCGCGGACTTTTTGACGGAAGCTGGGTCAATCGGATCGTAAACGGATATAACCTGCAACATCAACGCGGCATCTTTTACGCATTTTACCAACGGTCCTACGTGATCGAGATTCCAGGAGAGTGGAAATACGCCGCGCAAGCTGAGGCGCCCAAACGTGGGCTTCAACCCGACAATTCCGCACAATGAGGCAGGGATGCGGATCGAGCCGCCGGTGTCTGTGCCCAACGCGCCGAGTGCCATGCCTGTCGCCACAGCAATCGCCGATCCGCTGGACGAGCCGCCCGGGATGCGAGTCGTATCCCAGGGGTTGCGCGCGGTTCCATAATGCGGATTATTCCCAGTGACGCCCAGCGCGATCTCATGCGTGTTCGTTTTCCCGAGGATAATGGCACCCGCTTGTTTTAGTTTTTCAATAACGAAGGCATCCTGCTCGGGAATATTTTCAGCGAAGAATTTTGAACCGGCGGTGGTGCGGATTCCTGCCGTATCAAAAAGATCTTTTACGGCAATTGGAATCCCGCGTAGCGCATTCGAGGAGGGAGCGCTATCGCCAGGAAGTTGAGCATTGAGAGCATCCTGCAGATCAATGACAGTGATGAACGCGTTCAGCTTGGGGTTGAGTCGCTCGATTTGACGATAACAGGCTTCGGTTAGTTCTTGAACCGAAATTTTCTTTTCCCGAAGCAATTCCAGCGCGCTGGAGAGGGTGAGAGCCTTTATGGTGTTCATTCCGCCATTATAATTGTGCTCGATTATTTTATGCCATCGACATCTGTCAACTTTTCAAAAAATAAATCTTGGATCTTTCTTTCAGCACTTGCAGCACTTGCGATTGTCTTATGTGGGATTGTCACGTCCAAATATGGCGCGGGGGTTTCATCTGATTCGACAAAATATCTTTCTGTGGCACAGAATTTATTGGATGGAAATGGTTTGGTTGATCACAAAGGCGCACCGCTTCTTTCCTGGCCTCCCCTCTATTCGATAATTTTGGCAGGTTTGAGTCTGCTCACGGGTTTGGATGTGTTTGTGGCTGGCTGGTATTTCAATGTTTTCCTGCTTGGGTTGAACGTTTTTTTGAGTGGAGTGATCTTTCAGCGTGTATTTTCGGAAAAGACGTTGTATGCGTACCTTGCCAGTCTTTTTGTTTTTTTATCCCTCTCATCGCTCCGCATTCATGCCGATATCAGTTCTGATCCATTCTATTTGACCTTAACTCTGGGCTTTCTGATTGCAGTTGACGGCTATATCAAGAAACACTCTTATCGTGCCTTTGCCTGGATGGTGTTGTTCAGCGTACTGGCTCCGCTCCAGCGTTATGTTGGCCTGGCAATTACAGTTACCGCAGAAATTGTGATCTTGATCGAGAATCGAAAATCCATCCGCACCTTGTTGCGCGATGGATTTATTTTGGGTTTCCTTTCAGTCCTGCCAATTGCATGGTGGTTGATCGTGCATAACATGATCATGCATGATTCCCTATGGGGTCTTTCAAGTCAACCAGTGGACGTGGGCGAGAATATATCGCTGGCATTGACGAAAATGATGCATTGGTTTGTTCCATATCTCACGCTTTTAATGCCAGTCTTGACGAGACCGTGGATTCCGTTTGGCGTGTTGGCTGTCCTTCTCATTTTGATCAATTGGAATCACAGAGAATATGGACGCGCCTGGTTTCAGTCATTCACTGTTCCATCTGTATATCCCACAATGATCTATGCACTAGTCTATTTTGTCGCATTGGCATTGACCGTCATTACCAATGATCACCGCGATCTTTTTTCAGATCGTTATTATGTCATTCTGTTGGTTCCCACTGCGATCTTCATTTTCCTTACCTTTGATAAACTGGTTTTGCCTCATCTACACTTTTCGCTAAGACGAATTCAAACTGCCCTTATTCTCATCTTTGCGATTTGGGCGATTTATCCTATCTATAGTACAGGAGAATATTTGTCGGAAGCCAGTGTGGAAGGTGAGCCCAGCGGCGCAAATATGTTCAATAACCGAACGTATCATGAAATGCCAATGGTAGCTGAGCTGCAAAGACTTAGAGCTGAGCAACCGCAGGAGACTTTTTATAGCAACTATGTGGATGCGGTCTGGTTCTATACGCGCAAACCTGTTTCCCTTTTGCCGTTTGTCAGTGATGACCCAGTAACTGCCTATGCAGGCTGGCCGTACGATAAACCTGGTTATATCATTTGGTTTGAGCCAAATGAATATAAGCATTATCTTGCCCCACAGAAAATCGCTGAGTTTGCGGATGTGAAATTGATCTATCAGGGCAAGGATGGAAAAATCTATCATGTGCAAGCCCGTTAAATATAAAACCCTAAAGGTTTCATCCCTCCGGTTCACTCCGGAGATGAGTCGTAAAAACCTTTAGGGTTTATAGTTGCTTTATTTAAAACAAGCCGACGACTTTTCCGGTTGCCAAATCCAGATCTACATCATAAAACACGGGACGAGTAGGGAGACCAGGCATGGTCCTCATCTCGCCGAGCAGTGGATAGAGGAAGCCTGCGCCGACCGAAGCGCGAATATCGCGGATCAGCACACGGAAGCCGCGCGGCGCGCCTTTGACTGCGGCGTTATCGGTAAATGAAAGATGGGTCTTTGCCATACACAAAGGCAGGTCAGCAAAACCGAGTTTGGTGAATTGCTCGATTTTGGTTTCAGCTTCAGGCGAGTAGTCCACGCCATCCGCGCGATAGATCTCGCGACAGATCGTCTCGATCTTGGTCTTGATCGGTTGATCCAACGGATAGAGGAACTGGAAGCTACTGGGTTTTTCCGCAGCCCTGACCACGGCTTCCGCCAACGCGATCGCACCTTTGCCGCCTTCCATCCAGTGACGGGAAACGACCGCATCCATAGCGCCAGCCTCCAACGCGGCCTGGCGAACCACTTCCACTTCGGCGGGAGTATCGTTTGCAAAGGAGTTGACTGCTACTACAACATTCACACCGAATTTGCGCGCGTTTTCGATGTGTTGAGCCAGATTTGGTAATCCCTTGCGAAGCAGTTCGAGATTTTCATCGGTATATTCGGGGGCCAGCGGTTTCCCCGCGACCACTTTTGGCCCGCCGCCATGCATCTTGAGCGCACGAACCGTTGCAACCAACACAACTACCTGGGGAGTTAAGCCGGAGTAACGACACTTGATATCCATGAACTTTTCCATGCCCACATCCGCGCCGAAACCGGATTCAGTGATAACGTAGTCTGCGAGTTTGAGCGCGATCTTGTCGGCGATGATGGAACTGTTGCCATGTGCGATGTTGGCGAATGGCCCCGCGTGGACGAAGGCAGGAGTCCCTTCGAGAGTTTGCATTAGGTTGGGTTTGATCGCGTCTTTCATCAGCACGGTCAACGCGCCTGCCACACCTAGATCTTCGGCTGTGACCGCTTCGCCTTTTTTGCTCGTAGCAACGACCATGCGGCCTAGGCAGTTGCGCATGTCTTCCAGGCTGGTTGTCAGGGCAAGGATCGCCATGATCTCAGAGGCAACGGTGATATCGTAACCAGAACGATGTTCAAAACCGACTTCATCCTTGCCAAGCCCGACCTGGATTTCACGCAGGAAGCGATCGTTCACATCAATGACACGCCTCCACTGTATGCCGTTTGGATCAATATCCAGACGGGCAAAGCGCGAGCGCTCTTCGGGAGTCAGTTCATTGGGATCGGTCTTATCGATGCCGAGGTTCTTGAGTCGGCGTAACATGGAAGGTGAAAATTTGCGATTACCCTTTTTGTCCGCTGGGCACAAGGCGTTGAAGAGCTTTTCATCATCCTGTTGTGATTCATGCATCATGCGCGCATCCAGCGCGGCGGAACATAAATTATGTGCAGCAGTAATAGCATGGATATCACCAGTCAGATGCAAGTTGAAATCTTCCATCGGGATGATTTGCGAATAGCCACCACCCGCTGCGCCACCTTTGATACCGAACGTGGGCCCCTGCGAAGGCTGGCGGATCACGGTAATCACGCGCTTGCCAAGATGCGCGCCAAGTGCCTGACTCAGACCAACAGTTGTGGTGGTCTTGCCTTCCCCGAGGGGAGTTGGGGTGATGGCAGTCACATCGATGTATTTGCCGTTCGGGCGTTTCGCAAGGCGGTCGAGAATCTCAAGCTTGACCTTGGCTTTATAAGGTCCAAACAGTTCCAGTTCATTTTCACGGATGCCAAGTTCGGAAGCAATCTGCAGGATTGATTTGAGTTTTCCAGCCTGTGCGATTTCGATATCGGATGGCACCGGGCGCAGAAGTTTGAGTTTGGTTGGGATGAAGGGAACTTTTTTTCCGTTTGTTGACAATGTAGCTCCCACTTTTTTGCCAACGCTCTTTTTCATGACGACTTTTTTCTTTGTCAAAGCCTTACTGCTCTTGGTTGTAGCCATATTTTCTCCTTTGCAACGAAATTCAGCTTAATTATCAAATTTATTATGTTTTTGACAATAGCCTTCCATCCCACATTTTTGCGAATTGTGTCATAAATCATCTACGCTTCTCGGCAATCACTCGTCACTCCGCTCAGCACGAATGTTATGCTGTAATCCATGTGCCAAGTGTTTCCCCCGATAACGCGCGGGCAATGTTGCCCGGCTCTGCACCAGAAAATATTTGAATTTTTAGCTCAGGATTTTGTTGGACTAAATCCAGCATTTGTGTAACTTTATCTTCCATGCCGCCGGTAACATCTGTTCCAACTGCTTTCCCCACACCTCCACTAACTTCACCGAATGTCTGAGGAGTAATGGTTTCAATCTTACGCGTTCGAGCGGGAAAGTCTTCCCAGACTGCCGACTCGAGTCCTGCGAGGAGAATCCGTTCCGGGTTAATCGCGCGCGCAAGATGGCTGAACAGGTCTTCGGTCGAAAGGATCGTTCCGCCGCGCACTTCATCAAAGGTCACATCTCCGTAAATCACAGGGACAATGCCCGCCGCCAAAGCCATCCTGATCGCAGTTGTTTCCCAAATGGAAACCTGTCCGTCACTTGCAATGATATTTGCCGAGGGCGGGAGAGCCACGGCGAGAACATTCGTTTTATGCAAAGCCTTCATAACGAAGCGATTCAACGACGAAGCCTGATACCAGACTTCTGCAAATCCTTTCCAGTAATTTTCTTCGGTTTTGTCACGTTCGCGATGGATCAGAGGCGAGGGGCGAGGGAATCCGTCACGTGTATGGTATTCGCTCGCGGCCACATGCCCAAAGGAGCCGGAACCATGCCCGAGAATGAGACGCAGGTTGGGTTGATTCTGAAGCGCCGTTGAGATCTGCAACGCCACATCCTCAATCACATCCAGACGCGGGGTATAGGGCTGCGTCTTATCCGTTATGAGTGATCCACCCAGTTTAAGAAAAACAAGTTCTTTCATGCTTCTATTTAACCACAAAAGTTTACCTTATACCGCACAAAAACCAGAAATTGGATCGGGATAAACCTTGCGAAGGTTTCTTTTAGGCATCCTGAGTTTGTCGGAATACCCTTCGCAAGGCTTTTGATTAATTCTGAGCCAAGCAGTAATGATGTCGCACGGGAAGAGGTAGTATAATCTCGCCGCTTATGAGCGCAGACGCGATCATCATTCTTCTGGTTGCACTGCTGGCAGCGGGGACGTTACTGGCTGCGCGTGCAGGAATCCGTTCCATCCAACGAGCGCGCAAGGTTGTTTTTTATCGTACCCGCCGTTCCTATATGCTGGCAGGCTGGCAATGGCTGGTGTTGGCACTCGTTTTACTTTCATCCAGCGTGGCGTCGGCTTTGTTTGGGGGACCGGTTGCGAATCAACTCTTCCCTTCTACTCAGGTGGTTGCGCTTTCAACAGAGACCA
>DASWEH010000027.1:0-9765 GCA_036394895.1 Anaerolineales bacterium | reverse complement strand
CGAAAAAGGAGAACGCTTCATTGAGCAATTCGACCATTTCTGCAGGAGCGAGTTTGGCGGAGAGCGGCGTGAATCCCACCATATCCGCAAACAGGATACTTGCCTCGGTATAATGATCCGCAATCGTACGGCTTTCATTTTTGAGGATCGCAGCAATCTCTTTAGGAAGGATATTGAGAAGTAAATTTTCGGATTTGACTTGTTCGCCGCGCAGCAGTGTGAATAGCCGGTTTTTTTCATTGACGAAGTAAGCCAGCAGAAAAATAGCAATGGAGGAGACCGTGCTAATGTTCAGAATGAAAAAGACAGTCACGGTGGCTGGCGATAGCGAAGATAAGACTAAAGGGTGAAATTCAAAATATCCACTAATGATAGCAAGGCTTAGATACGCCGCCAGCCAGCGGAGTGCCCTTCGGGGTTCGTCAAATAGGAGAGCACCCAGAGGTGAGAGGAGTGACCATAGAATGACGGCGCTTGATCGAATAAATCCGCCCAAGGCAATCATAAGAAGGAAGGGCAGGAAAAGAATTAATAAGAGTTGACTAAAAAGGAAAGCTTTATAGCGGTGTGTCAAATGAAAAATGATCACACTGAGGCTAGAAAAGATGGCATAGCCAAAGGGAATAAAACCAGCGACATATTCACCAAATGAAAAATAGATGAAACCCCACAAAGCCCCTGCAGCAATAAACATAAACGAGCCCAATACTGACAACGATTTTTGCAGCCGCACTTCGTCGCTGTCATTGGGGTCGCTGCCGATTCGTGCAATTCGATGAAGAATTGGCTGTAATTGTTTCTGTATCAAGTTCTTAGGTAATGCACAAAGACCCCGTCGATGCGGGGCCTTTGTCTTGGAATGAAAGATTACACTGCGTCTTTGAGAGCCTTAAGTGGACGAGGCTTGATGACTTTGCGCTCGGGCTTGGCTTTGAACATCGTCTTCTCTTTCGTGAAGGGATTGATGCCTTCATGTTCAGGCACGGCGGGCTTCGTGACCGATGTCAATTTCAGTAGGCCAGGAAGCACAACTTCGTGCTGGGCTTTGAGTTCTCTGTAGACAACATCATTTAGAGCGTCTAGAACTGCGTTGACCTGTTTCTTGTCTACTCCGCTCTGATCTGCAATTGCGTCTACAAATTCAGGTTTGCTCATACGATTTCCTGCCATAGCGTCCTCCTTTGGGAACTAAAGTTTTATTTCGAAATCCGGGGAATTGAAAATCTGCTATTCAGTATACTTAGAGTTAATCAAAAAGGCAACTTGTGAATTGGGGTTAACCCTATGAATTTCAGCAAAAATAAGCCATTTTTGCCATTATTTTGGCTCTACAGCGTTCTCATCGTCACAACAATCGTCCATGCCGGCGGCCTTTTCAAAGGATTCTTTGCCTTCACTGTAAGAGAAATAGATCAATCCCAGCGCGCCAATAGAATCGATAAAACCAGATCCTGTAAGCTGATAAATCAAACTCGATGCCAACAGAACAATCGACATATAGATGCAGACCATGGTGCAATTTGCATCCGCAAGGATCGGGGACGAGTCGAGTGTTCGTCCTACTTTACGCTTGCCCAGCACCAATGCCCACATCACCGCGATGGAAATGATGGAAATAATTAACCCTGGAAGGGTAGTAGTCGGTTTGTGTGCAGTGAAAAGATTATAAATAGCGGTAGCGCCCAACCCAACTGCCAGCAAATAAAAGGATGTACCTGTGACTCGCAACGCGGTCTTTTCGAATTGCGAACGCGGCGTTTCAGGATTTTGCCGAATGCGCATCACCATTGCGAGAATGCCAATTCCAGACATGACCTCGATAAACGAATCGACGCCAAAGCCGAAGAGAGTAAGTGTCTCGTCGCTGATACCAAAGAAAACGGAGATCAATCCTTCGGCGAGGTTGTAAAAGATGGTGAACAACGCCAGCCAAAGGGCATATGTCCAGTATTTGCTTGTGGTTGATTGCGTCAAGGTTGCCATGGATACTCCTAAAGATACACCTATTCCGTTGGTTGAGTAGTGGCACTGAAAGCGCCACTACTCGACGAGCGGATTCTTCATTATTTCAATAATTCTCTGAGCGCGCCCAATAATAATGTGACGTTTTCTTTTCGACTTGAATAACCCATCAAGCCGATGCGCCAGACTTTGTCCTTGAGTGCGCCGAAGCCCGCCGCGATTTCAATATTATATTCGTCCAACAATTGAGCGCGGATTTTGTGCGGGTCAACACCGGTTGGAACTTGCGCGGTCGTCAATGGTGGGAGTCGGTACTCCAGTGGAATAAATGGAGGCATATCGATGTCTTCCAAACCACGCCAGAGTGTCTCAGAGTTGCCGCGCAGACGTGCAAAGGTGTTGTCCAATCCTTCTTCGACGATCACGCGCAGACCTTCTGTCAGCGCGTAATGCAGATTCGCAGAAGCGGTGTGATGATAAACGTGCGCACCCATCCAGTAATTGGCATAAGCTTTCAGGTCAAGATAAAAAGAGGCGATTTGTGATGTACGATTTTCGATTTTGGATTTCGCACGTGAACCGATCGTAATAGGAGGAAGCCCTGATGGCGCACCGAGTCCTTTTTGGCTGGCAGAGTAAGCCGCGTCGACATCCCATTCATCAATTTTTAGTGGAATATTTCCAAGTGAAGTGACCGTATCAAGCAGGAATAAAGCGTCGTATTTGTGAGCAAGCTCTGCAATTTCCTTGATGTGTAGTTGCTCGGCTCCAGTCGACGTTTCCGCGTGGACAATCGCGAATAATTTATACTTCTTCTGCTGGAGCGCGGTTTCGATTTCCTCAATGGTGAAAATCTCACCTAATGGACGCGAAATGCGATCCACCTGCCCGCCGACGCGCCCGGCGATGTCTGCCAATCGCTCGCCGAAATAGCCGTGGATGGCAATCAACACTTCATCGCCTGGCTCGACCAAATTGACCAGCGCGGCTTCCATCCCGGAGGTGCCGGTTCCCGATAGGGCAAATGTCCATTCATTTTTGGTTTGAAAAACGGCACGAAGTAAATCTTGTTCTTCGGCGTAGAGTGCCAATAACTCAGGGTCAAGATGTCCAACGGTGGGCGCGCTCAAGGCACGGAGCACGCGTGGATGAGTCATACTGGGTCCAGGCCCCAGCAGGACACGGACAGAAGGGTCAAATTTTGGATATACGGTCATGTGAGTCTCTCTTGGAAAATAATTTGATCTAACCTTGCGAAGGGTGTAGCCCTTCGCAAGGTTGATTCTTATTACCTACATAGTGCCGCACGCATGCTGTGCATGTGTATCTAAACTAGTGTTTGAAAACCTATCCTACATTTCGCTTCAAAAAGTTTAGTGATTTATGAGACAAGCGGTAATTTGAATTAGTTTACATCAGAATGGATTAAGCAGGAAGATAAAAAGCCTTTAATAAGAATATATTACAATAGTTTAACCAGAAACTTTTTAGGAGACTCTAATGAAAAGAACTTTCATCATTACGGCTGTATTACTCAGCCTGATGCTTGTGTCATGCGGTGGCGGCGGGCCTTCAACAAAGATCAATGTTACCATGACAGATTTTCAATTCCAACCTAACCAGTTTATTGTCCCGGCGGGACAGGAGATCACATTCAATTCTTCAAATAACGGAGCAGTGGTCCATAATTTTGTGATCATGAAAAAAGGTACAACAGCAGGTCCGTTTTTCGATGATGAAGATGTTCCCAATGTGTTGTGGCAGGTAGAGATACAACCTGGTGGTTCAGTAGATACTACGTTTACTGCCCCCACAGAACCTGGTGATTATGAAGTCGTTTGTAGGACAGAAGGTCATATTGCATCTGGCATGACCGCCAAGCTGATAGTTGTTGCTGGCGAACAATAAATCTGGAGTCAACGACTCCTGTCGTTGGTTTCCAATAGCAAAGTCTGGAGACTTTGACTCCGCTTTCTCTAAAAATGGAAAAACCTTTAATCACGAGTTTGAGCAATTCGCTTGTCAAACAGGTGCGCGCTTTGCACCAGAAGAAAGCGCGACTCGAGAGTGGGTTATTCCTTGTGGAGGGCATCCATCATGTGGGCGAAGCAGTGGATGCGGGCTGGGAAGTGGATTCCGTTCTTTATGCGCCCGAATTGTTGACCAGCAAATTTGCGCGGGACCTGATTTCCCACCTTGGAACGAAGCCTCAGCCTGTTTCCGCGCAAGTGATGAAATCATTGGCTGACAAGGAGAACCCTCAAGGCATCCTTGCGCTGGTTCATCAAAAGCAAACTCGATTTGAGAATCTACCTGTAATACGATCTGGAGTGGCTTTGGTGGCTCCACAAGATCCAGGCAATCTAGGGACAATTCTCCGCACGATGGACGCAGTTGGCTCAGATGTTCTTTTTCTGTTGGATGGCGGCGTAGCACTCTATCATCCTACGGTTGTTCGTTCCAGCATGGGAACAATTTTCTGGAAGCCAATCATTCAGACTTCTTTCGATGAGTTCGTGGAATGGGCGCGCAAAGGAAATTTTCAATTGATCGGCACATCTGCGCGTGGCGATGTGGATTATCAAACTCTTGTTCCCAAAAATCCCTGGGTTTTGATCATGGGCAATGAACAAAAAGGACTTTCAAAGGAGCAGACGAATATCTGTGATGTAACGATCTCCTTGCCGATGAAAGGAAGAGTCAGTTCATTGAATCTCGCGGTGGCGGCGGGCGTACTGTTGTATCAATATTGCAGAAGTTGACGATCGCTTCTAAATAAAAAGCCTTCTCACATCGAGGAGGCTTCTTTGACAGATCAATTTTTGGCTTTGGATGACCAGCTAAAATTCGTCTTCATCCTCTTCCCAGAGTTCATCGTCTTCGTCTTCTGCGTCATCTTCCTCCCATTCTTCCAAATCTTCTTCCTCCCATTCTACCGCCGCGGCGGCCTCGTCGCTGGGTGAATAGGTCGCACAGCCTGTATCTGGATCCAACTCTATCGCCGCAGCACTGCAATAACCTTCATCCAAAAAAACACAATCTGCGTAATGGCACTTAATTCGGGGCATTCTCTCCTCCTGAATTTAGGGTTGTCTTACCAAACGTATCACTGAAATAATAAAGATAATTGTCATCACAGTTTGTGACGTAATACAAAACGGACAATAAGCTTTGATCAGAGCGACTTCCACAAAGATCAAATACAATGTAAACAGAAAGCCTGTCAGGGATAATCCAAAAAACAGCAGGGTCCCGTTCTCTTGAAAGAAACCGGGTCTTCGTTCGAGGAGCAGCACCGCCAAAATTGCTGAGTATCCTGCCACGCCCAGCACTGCCACTGGTATGCCGTAGACTTCGGCGTAACGGCTCGCATTTACCGTTTTGCAATCGCCGGAGCCAATGCACATACTGTCATTGGATGTGATTTTGTAAATAGTCATGTAGATGGAAACGAGCAAACCGATGATGGTGAGTACGATGGCGAGTTGTGATAGTCGTTTTTCCATGAATCCTCAGATCAACCAGGCGTTGACTTCCTGACCAGCAGGCACGCATTTTACACCAGCGGGAATAATTAGTAAAGCGTTTGCCTGTACTAGCGAATGCAAATTCCCTGACCCCTGATGCCCTGTCAGACGGGCGATAAAACTGCCATCCTTTTCATGGACTTGGGCGCGCAGATAACTTTCCCGGCCATCTGAATCGATCTGCTCCTCGCATTTCACGCGGACCGTTTGGCGGCCCGGGTTTAAGGAGCCGCGCAAACGCTGAAGCGTGGGCCGGACGAAGACCTCGAACCCAACAAACGACGAGACGGGATTCCCCGGCAAGCCAATGAACAGAATATTTTTAAATTCCCCGAAAGCCACTGGTTTTCCAGGGCGCATATTGACGCGCCAGAAATCCATTATTCCATTCGATTCGACCACTTGTTTGACGAAATCAAATGCCCCAACGCTCACGCCCGCTGAGGAAAGGATCAAATCCACGTTATGTTGAACAGCTTTTTCGAGCAGGGCTTTTACAGAGTCGGGATCATCTTTTGCAACGCCGAGTCTGAGCACTTCTGCGCCTGCTTCTTCGAGCAGCGCAGCCAATGTGTAGGAATTTGAATCGCGGATCTTGCCCTCTTCAAGGGGAGCATCGACCGGGAGTAATTCATCGCCAGAAGAGAATAAAGCAATACGCGGCTTTCGATAAACAAGCACATTTGCAAATCCGAGCATCGCGAGCAAGCCAAGATCTTGTGGCTTGAGAACGCGTCCTTTGTACAAAACAACCTCGCCCGCGCGCAAATCCATGCCACGTGGACGAACGTTTGCGCCTGGTTTTGCCGACTTGAAAATCTGCACCTCGTCCGGCGCGGGTGTCCCCGCCTCGCGGTTGTCGAAGTCTGTATCTTCGACTGGTATCACCGCATCGGCTCCGTCTGGAACCGGGGCACCGGTCATGATCCGTGCGGCTTCGCCAGGCGCGAGAGAAATTGTCGGGTGCGATCCAGCCGGAATATCTGCGACCACGCGCAGGCTGCGCGGTGAATCGGTTGCAGCATCCACCACATCCGCGGCGTGGACGGCAAATCCATCCATGGAAGAGTTGTTGAAGGGAGGCAGATCATTCGGCGCAGTGATATCCTGCGCAAGCACGCGGTTAGAACATCCCGCTAATGGCAATGTTTCGGTTGTGACGGGTTGAAAGTGGGACAAAATGCGCTCGCGCGCCTGGTCTACGCTCAGCAAAGACATAAGTGTTTGAAAGCGGCGAGATTATACCCTACTCTTTCCCTCCTCCAAATTGGGAATGGTCAGTTTTTAACCTGGCTTTGTCCGTTGCGCTTCGAGCACATTAGGTAAATTTTCAATGCGTGTGAGCACGCGACTCAATTGAGCCAGATCCCGGATTTCAATGACAAGTTTTATGTCTGCCACGGTGCGGTTGTAGTTCACAGAAACGTCTGCAATATTAACGTTTTCACCTTGTAGCAAGGTAGAGATATCACCCATCAAGCCTTGCCGATCATAGGCTTTGACGGTGATTTGCACAGGGAAGGTCCGTTCCACTTTGCCCCAATCCACTTGCAGAAGACGCTCTGTATCCTTGCGGCGCAAAATGTTTGGACAATCCTGACGATGAATGGTTGCGCCACGTCCACGCGTAATATATCCCACGATCTGATCGCCGGGCATCGGGTTGCAACAACGCGCCATCGTGGAAAGTAAGCCTTTCAAACCAACGACCTCAACCACGTCTGTGGAAGGTTTGGTTTCCTGGGCTGGGATCGTGGCTTCAAGGATATCCGCGGTCTGTACGGTTTCAGATAATTGCCGGATGACCTTATTAACGGAAAGATCGCCATTTCCCAGCGCAATAAACATCTCCTCCGGAATTTTGAAGCCCAGTTCGCGCGCAAGTTTTTCGAAATTCGTACTGGTAATGCCAAGTCTCTGCAATTCACGTTCGAGAGTGGCGCGTCCCTGCGCGAGGTTTTGTTCATCTTCCTGCTTTTTAAACCAGGCTTTGATCTTGGAGCGGGCGCGCTGGGTCTTGACCAGACCCAGATTGGGATTCAACCAATCGCGGCTGGGACCGCCTCGTTTCGCCGTCAGTATTTCAACCTGATCGCCGGTTTTCAGATCCTGATACAACGGGACGAGCTTCCCATTTACGCGTGCACCCCGGCAGCGATGACCGATATCCGTGTGGACGTGGTAAGCGAAGTCAATCGGCGTCGACCCTGCAGAAAGATCAATGATGTCGCCGCGCGGCGTAAAGACATACACACGATCCTGGAAGACATCCGTTTTCATGCCTTCCACAAATTCCTGCGCGTCGTTTACGTCTGTGCGCCACTCCATCATATTGCGCAGCCAGTTGATGCGCTGTTCGTAGGATTTATCTCGATGCGTGCCCTCTTTGTATCGCCAGTGAGCAGCAATCCCGTATTCCGCGTTCTGGTGCATTTCTGGCGTGCGGATCTGTACCTCGAGCGGCCGCTTATCGTCATAGATCACTGCAGTGTGGAGGGATTGGTAAAAATTGTCTTTTGGTGCGGCAATGTAATCGTCAAACTCGCCAGGAATGGGACGCCAGTGTGTATGAATCACGCCCAAGGCTGCATAGCAGGAGGGAACATCCGGTACGATGAGGCGCACAGCTCTCACGTCACGTACGAGATCAAACGGCTTGCCTTTCTGCGTCATTTTCTTGTAGATGGAATAGATATGCTTTGGGCGCCCGCTGATTTCGGCACGAATATTGTGACTATCTAATAACTTGACCAGGTTGGTTTTGATCGATTCGATCTGTGTTTCGCGATCGGGGCGACGCTCCTGGATTTGTTCTGCGATCTCTTTATATTTTTCCGGGTTCACATAACGGAATCCCAGGTCTTCAAGTTCCCATTTGATCTGCCAGATACCGAGTCGATTTGCCAGAGGCGCAAAAATATCGAGCGTTTCTTTTGCAATGCGCTTGCGCTTGTGCTCGGGCATAAATCCCAACGTGCGCATATTATGCAAACGATCTGCCAGTTTAATGAGAACCACGCGAACGTCATCACCCATGGCAAGAAAGGTCTTCCGCAGCGTTTCTGAAACGAGGTCCTGTTTGCGGCCCAGAGTCGCCACATCGGGTGCGGTTTCGGCTGGTTCGGTTCCATTGCTACCGTTGGCCTTCTCCGCATGCTGGTCATCGCGCGAGACCCGCGGAAGATTAGTCAGTTTCGTGACGCCATCCACAAGAACGGCAATCGTGTCACCAAAATCCCGTTTGATATCATTAAGGGTGATTGTGGTATCTTCCACTGTGTCATGGAGTAGACCTGCGGCGACGACTTCTGGCGGGACGCGCAAGTCCGCGAGGATGCTTGCTACGGCCAGACAATGGTTGATATAAGGCTCACCAGAATGGCGCTTCTGGTCACGATGCGCTTCCTCAGCCACGCGATAGGCGCGATGGATTAACTCACGATCAGCGAGTGTGTAATTCTCAGGTAATTGTTCCAGCAATCTTTCGAGTGGAACGGTAGTTTTGGTTGCTTTCATTAAGATAATTGTACTACGTGCGCCGAGAAGCGGTAAAATGCGAGAAGTTACACTCATACAGATTTCAAATGTCCCTAACAAACAATATCACTCGTCTCTTGGATTCCCGCAAAATTTCCTACACTGCTTTTGAAACCCCGGCTGAAAAACTGGGAGCGCTGGAAACCGCAAAATTTTTGAACGTGCCATCCGAAACGGTTTTTAAAACGATCGTTGTGACACGCGACAGACCCAGGAAGCCGATTTTAGCGGTCATTCCCGGGCCCAATAGTGTGGATTTGAAATTACTAGCTGCAGCTCTTGGGGAGAAAAAGGTCCATTTGCCCACGGAGCGTGAGGCCGAACAATTGACCGGCTTGCAGGCGGGTGGGATTTCACCGCTCGCGCTGCTTAACAAGGGATTCCAAGTGGTAATGGATTCTGCTGCGCAGAATTATGATGAAATCCATGTTTCAGGAGGGCAACGAGGATTAAATATTAAATTGCCTGTCGGAGATTTAATCAAATTGACCAATGCACGTGTCGCTTCGATTAGCCGAGTTGAAAACAATTGAGTCGAGTTTTTGCTAACTCGATGACTGCTTAGCTGTCAAATTCACCAGCCATTTCGCCATTTACCCAAACGGAATAATGTCCAACAGGAAAGGTTCCAAGATCAACGTACTCCTGGAATGGTTCGAGTACCTGTATGCAGACCTTGTCCGGGTCAACAAGAGAGTAGACATCCGCCCTTATTTTGTTTTCCTGATCCGGTGCATCG
>DASWEH010000026.1:0-6396 GCA_036394895.1 Anaerolineales bacterium | reverse complement strand
AACCTGGTCAGCTTACGGATGATGAACGTATGCTGATCCAGAAGCATCCCGTATATGCTTATGAAATGCTCAGCCCGATTGCTTTTTTGGTCCCAGCCATTGACATCCCTTATTGCCATCACGAAAAATGGGATGGAAGCGGTTACCCGCGCGGTTTGAGGGGGAAGGAGATTCCCTTTGCAGCCCGTATCTTTCCAGTCGTTGATGTGTGGGACGCGTTGACCTCGAACCGTCCATACCGCAGGGCATTGCCGCAGTATGAAGTGCGCGCACGGATCAAAGCCGACTCTGGCAAACACTTTGACCCGGTTGTTGTCGACGCGTTTATGGAGATGAAGGATTTATCTGTGTAGGGGCACGCGCAAAGCGCGCTGCCCCTACACATTTTCCTCGGGTGGTTTTACGGCGCGGAACTCACGAAACAACAGCAAATCATAGATAATTTTTAGTCCCCCGGCTAAAAAGAACGGCGCATTAAAAAGGATGGGAATGCTGAAAAGTAAACCTGTTAGTGCAGGCGAAACGGACGCGCCCACGGAGCGCGCGATGGCAGTCACGCCTGAAGCGGCCGATCGCTCATCAGGTGCCACAACGGCCATCGTATACGATTGACGTGTAGGTACATCCATTTGAGAAATGCTGAAGCGTAGAAGCAAAACACCAATTGCCAATGGCAACGTCGGCATTAAGGGTACCAGGATCAGCAAAATATTCGAGGGGATATGAGTAAAGACCATCGTGTTGATCAAGCCGAATCGGTCCGCAAGCCGAATGGCAAGCAACGCGGAAATACCTGCCAGAATGTTTGCGCCAAAGAAAATGCTGCCTAACACTCCTGCTTCGACCCCGAAGCGAATGTGAAACCAATACGCCATTAGGCTTTGCACAAGCAAGGCGCCTGCGAAGGCGTCCATGGCAAACAAAGAACTCAGCTTGAATACCACTGCGCGTGAACGATGTAAACCAAGAATGCGCTTTGTTGTATCCTGCGCTGTTTCAACTTCAATGGATTTTGTCAGATTGAGAAATAGCAATAAAAGTATTATGCCACCGAATGCATAGCCAATCAACACGACGCGATAGGACTCAAGCGCGGCCCAACCGTTATCCTGCAATGCCTGCGCAAGCCAACCACCTGCCAGCGCGCCGGTAGCGGTTGCCAATGAACCAACCAAGGCGTACCATGCGAAAAACTGTGTGCGGCTTTTATTCTGAATAAGTTGTGTCAATCCTGCCTGTTCCACCGAGAGAAATGGACCGATCTCATTTCCGCTTGGACTGATGACTCCAATAATAGCTGCAATGATCAATAGGATGACATTTCGCGTTAAGACAAAGACGATGCCTGCTCCTATCATCAATAATGCACCAAAAATCAAGGTACGTTTTCTACCCAACCGATCTGCAGACGTGGTTAGCCACAGCGTAATGCCTGCATCGCCAACGAGCGTGAGCGTGAATAACAAACCGATCTGGCTCTCGGTTAATCCAGCCTCGGAAAGATATAACGCTAGGACAACCGACAGGAATCCGTAACAAAATAAACGGATAATACGCGTGGAGAAGAGAATGGTAATATCGCGAGTAGGGCGGGTTTCGCGAAGCGTCCCGCCAAAACCAATTGTGTCAGGTTGCAAGCCTGACCTACTCACTTACAACCTGCAACCGGCACCACGCATACAACGCGTCATAGACTTCGAATTGATGCTCAAGGTTTTCCATATCATCTGGAAAACGCAAACTATAGCCCGAGGCGATGGCTTCGAGTCCGCGTGCGATAGGATCAGTGTCAATGTCTTCGGCCACATCCGCAGCATGGACGATCTTTGCAAGCCGCAACAAACCTGCATCTTTCAAATCATATTTGAGAATGATCGACTCAAAGGAACAACGACCCTCATGATGGCCAAGTTCCACGCCAGGCGCATCGAAAGGGATCGCGCCTGTTTCTTTTGCAACTTGATCGATCTCGCTCTTCGGTACAAACAAAAACTCGGCTTCATTGTCAATGAAACGAGTGATGAGCCAGGGACAGGCAACGCGGTCCACATGGACGTGGGAACGGGTGATCCATTTCATGGCAACTCCTTTTATGAAATTAGTTTTTTAACAATATCAATGTTCTGTTTTTCACTCAGTCGTTCTCTTGCTTGCAGGCTGTTGGGCTTCCAGCATGGGATTATTGAGGGAAATCCAGTTTTAGTTGAGCGTATAGGGCATCATAGATCAGGCTGCCGCGTTCCATCGCTTCAAAATCATCCTGGCTAATTTGTCTCAACCCGCGGCAGATCAGGTCTAATCCCAGGGCGGCGGGTTCCAAGGTGACTTCCTGGATCTCGTCCGCCTCATCCACCATTTGCGCAATACGTGCCAGGATGGGATCATTGATTTTATTTTCTTTGAGAAGAGCATAAAACGTGCAGTGACCGCCGTGATGAGAATATCGTTCGCCCGGAATATCAAAGGGTTCGCCGTCTTCAGGAGATGACTTCTCACCTGTAGAAATAAAGATGAACTCAGCTTCTGAATCGATCCAGCGGCGGATCAGCCAGATACATGCCATCCGGTCCACACCGATATTTTTCCACGTAACCCATTTCATGATTTTTCTCCGCGTCGTGACGTTAATTTTTCGCGAACTTGTAATCCAAGCTTTGAATGAAAGAAATCCTGTGCCGCAGTTTGCTGATATTGCCTCGAAATTTCCTGCAAATCTGCTCTTGGTTTTTCAAGCTTTTTTAAAAGGTCAGAGTAGACTGCATCCACCTGTTCATTGAATTGCTGTGTAATGGCTTCATCGCTTTCCCCTAAGATTGTGTTGGCTCTCCAGGAATAGGCTTCACCTCCCATTTCCTGGATTTCTGCGGTCAGCCACTGGACCTGTTCGGCAGTGCGCGGCGAATCGGGCAACACCCAGACTGCTTCGTGCAGAAGGATCGCGCCGAGTCGTTTTAATTTCCGCCATACATAGACTCGCAGGGCAGAGGGTTTATTCGGTAGCTTATAGTGTAAGAGCAGCCAGGCAGTCATAAAAATGTAACAATGGTTACATTCTATTTGCTTAACCAGTATCTGTCAACATAAAAATAAAAAGACGGGCTATGCCCGACAAATGATTGTTCCTACGCCTTCGAACGCTTTTTCACCCTGATGGAAGGATTTTGGCTAGAGCAATGTGCTAAACGTACGCTGAAGAGTTTGCCAATGCAAATAAAACGCGACGGCAATCATCACAAGCCCAATTAACAACAAAAATGGTGGATGGAGAATGACACCGGAAATCAATCCTGCAACCAAGATATAAGCATGGGTCAGGAATGGAACCCAAAAGACCAACGCTGGAACTGGCTTGAGATAAAAATGTGGTCGCATTGTGATGACAAGAATTAGGGCAAGAAAAAGTGAGACAGCCACAAATAGTTTATGATCCTCAAAGGGGACCTCTAACGCGATGATGACATTGGCTCCCAGAACACCTACGAGTCCAAAGATCAACGCCATCAATGGTGAAAGCCACCTTACAATCCACTCTTCACGGTGGGCAAGAAGACGATAGCCGAGCGAGAATGAAAAAACCACCCAGAACCATGCCCAGAAATTGGCGTAGGGCACACCAAAGTATTGAAATTTGAGACCCTGTCCCCAATCCCAAAACCCCAGGCGAATGGCGACAGCATCCAGGGTAAGATCAATATTCAGGGCGAGCAACCCGTCCAGGATCGGACGCGCCCAATAGGGCACGCTGCTTGCATTTGAAAATTCCATCACACTATAAATAATGCAACCCCATGCAATACCAACGCACAACGGGACATCGAGAATCATAATCAGGAATTCCCCATACTGATATGCGTGCAATTGACGGATGGTTGCCAATTCAAGCGCAACACCGTAGAGAATCCCCGCAAATAGCCTAAGCAGATGCGCCGTGCCTTGTTTCCACGCGTGAAAGAGACAAAGTACGAGTTGTATGTAGATAATGAGTTCGAAGAGAATAAAATAAATATTTGGCATCGAGAGAGCTAGCTATGCAACGCCGCTCATAAAGTTAAGCGCAATTGTTCCGGGACCCACATGTGTTCCAATGACGGGGCTTAGTGGACAGCATAATGTCTCAATGGGATTCAATTCTGCCCGCGCTGATTCCAATAGGAAGGAAGCATCTGCTTCAGAATTCGCGTGGGTAGCTGCCAACCGAATCAGGTCCTTGCCTTTGATCTGTTCGCTCACAACTTCAACCGCGCGCTGGATCGCTTTCTGCTTGGTGCGGACTCTTTCGAGTGCCTCGATCTTCCCATCGCGCATTTCCAGCACTGGCTTGATGTTCAACGCCGTGCCGAGAAACGCTTGCCCGCCGCCGATGCGACCACCCCGTCGCATGAACTCAAGAGTTTCAACGATGAATAGCACACCGCTATGAGCACAGGCACTTTCAGTTACCTTCTGGCACTCGGTAAGGTTTTCCCCTGCCTGTGCAGCACGTGCAGCGGTGAGAACGGGCCAACCCATTGCCATGGTGGTCCACAGTGAATCGACAAGCGCGATTTTATCTTCAGCACCCGCTATCATCTCGCGAGCCTGTACGGCAGACTGAAATGTCCCTGAGATCTTTGAGGAGACGAAAATACCAAGTATGTCAAATCCTTGTTCCAACAATGATTGAAAAGTGCTTTGGAAAGCTGCAGGGGTAACCTGCGAGGTTGTGGGCATAACTTTCGATTCCCCCAAGCGTTTATAGAATTCGTTAGGCAGAATATCCACGCCATCTCGATAAATTTCATTGCCCCAGATGACGCTCAGGGGTGTGACAGTGATGTTATATTGTTTCAGGTATTCTTCAGGGAGATAGGCTGTGCTATCGGTGACGATTGCGACTTTGTTTGTCATAGCGGCGCTATTGTACTCAGGATGGTATCTTGTGGCAATAGGCTGTTTTCAAGGCATGAGCTCGAATAGAAGAAAGTAGGGATTGGACGCACCCTCTTTGGGGATTTGATTTATGCTTGGTTTATTGAAGTGTGCTTATGTCGTAACCATATCTCTGAAGGTACTCCAATATCCTCTGGCGAACAAGTTCGCCAGAGGACAGAAGGTTCTCATTGCATTTAGCGGTGTGCCCTGTAATCGTTCCACTGTCAAAGGTGTTTTTCCGCACATTTAACATGTACCATTTTTGGCATATGATCACCTGCAACGCATTGATTTGATAGAACGGAGGGGCTATCTCGGTTGGCGAACCGGCGGTTAAGGTAATAATTTCTCGGTTCGCGGGCGTTTCGCCCCTTAAGAAGGATCTACCGTCCATCCACTCCGGAATGGGGAGGCCGAGATAATCCAACAACGTGGCTGGGATATCTATGATCTGGACATTATTTTGGCGCGTTCCGGCATTTGCATTTTCAGGAAAATGGATGATGATCGGGATGCGCTCATGGGTGGCATATTGAAAACCGTGATCAGTATAAACCACAACGACTGTGTGGTCCTGTTGGCCAGTTGCAACCAGGTGTTCATAAATTTTCTTCACGTGACCGTCGAAGCTGAAGATCGCATCCTTGTAGCGACTCTCATCCCATGGCGTGTCAGCACTTGATCCGCTGGAGAAGATCTGTTCTTGGAAAGAGAAGTCCGGGCCGTGTGTATCCATTAGGTGGGCAAAGATAAAGACCGGCCGATCGGCGTGATCAAGCAGATCGATGATTTGATCCACGCGCTGCTCGTCGGATACGCGCGTCGCAGGGTCATTGACCTCTACAATAGGGTTCCGCATTTGTCTGATAAAGAAGATGTGAAAAAGCCGTTCGCTGGCTCTTTCTGAGATTGTTTGAATAAAGTAGGTGGAGGGTGAGTTGCCCAAAAGCGTGATGAGTGCCTCTAAAGCCGGTTGGGTCAACGACTGGTTATTCACAATATCAAACCCTTCGAGCAGGTTGAGTCTTCGAGCGTCAACATAGTGGGGAGTGCCGATTTCCACGGTCTTATAGCCGCGTTGTCTTAAGAGTCCTGGCAAATGCTCAAACGAATCCTTGCCGGAGAGGATATCTGGATAGCGATACACTTTGTCTAGGAGGGATTCTTTTCCAGTCAGGGTGGAGGTGGTAGAAGCGGTTGTGCCACCTGCATTGGGAAAAGCGTTTTCGGCAACCAGCGAAATCTGTACCAGCTTGCTTAAAAAGGGCGTCGTTTTCAGTGTAGAGCCGTAGGCTGTCAGATAACTTGCACTCAGCCCATCGCTACCAAGAATAATAATGTTAGGATCCCTGACCGATGATGAGTTCAAGGATCGAACGCTCAAATAGGGGCCGCTGGCGAGTCTGGTTGTCAGGATTCCTATTAGAGAAACGGTCAGTAGACTGAGTACTAAGTAGGAAAAGAATCTCTGATGTGCCCAGCTTG
>DASWEH010000025.1:0-15822 GCA_036394895.1 Anaerolineales bacterium | reverse complement strand
AACCCGAAGAAGAAATGCCAGATTGGATCAATAAGATTGGCACAAGTGCGCTGCCCATTCCTTCCGAGTCAAATGCTCAGCCGGATTGGATGAGTCAAATGGAGCAACCTGCGGCGCAGCCAGCCGACGATCAGCCGGACTGGTTAAAACAACTTGATACGCCGCAGCAACCCGCTGCCTCTTCAGATAACCAGCCAGACTGGCTCCAGGGATTTGAAAGTGAACCCGAATCAACTCTTTCGAAACCTTCGACTGGCGAACTGGACTGGCTGGGTCAGTTAGGTGAAGAAGCCAAATCTTCTGAAACCCCCTCGAATGAATTTGACTTTCTCAATCAGCCTGTTGGCGAGCCTGAACCTTCTGCATCAACTGATTTTGATTTCCTCAAAGGTTTAGGAAACGAGCCCGAAACAACACCTGCCGTGCCTTCCACGGAAGATTTTGATTTTCTCAATGAAATGGCTGGGGAGACCGAACAACTAGCCCCCTCTTCGACTCCTGGGTCTTCGATGAAAGATAATCTTGGAAAAAGCGAAGAGGAACGAGATGATTCGTTCGCCTGGCTTGAGAGTCTTGCCGCCAAACAGGGCGCAACCGAAGGTTTATTGACCAAGCCGGAAGATCGTTTGGAAGAGGAACCAGATTGGGTCAAGCAAGCCAAGAGCATGGACGCCTACGCGAGCCAGCCTCCCGCAGAAAAGCCTTCTGCGGAACAACCTCCTGCTGCACAGCCAGTTGGAAGTTTGGAAGAGCTTGGCAAGAGTGAACAGGAACGGGATGATTCGTTTGCCTGGCTTGAGAATCTGGCCGCCAGGCAGGGTGCAACCGAAGGCTTGCTAACCAAGCCAGAAGAACGCCTGGAGCAAGAACCGGAATGGATTCGACAAGCCAAAAGTCTAAAAGATCAACCTCAGGAAATGCCATCCTCTGCGCAAGCTCCACAGGAAGAAATTCAGGAAATTCCTATTAGCGAGCCTGAACCAACGGCTAGCCTTGAAGAACTCGGTAAGAGCGAGCAGGAACAGGATGATTCGTTTGCCTGGCTTGAAAACCTGGCCGCCAAACAGGGCGCGACTGAAGGTCTATTGACCACTCCGGAAGAACGCCTGGAAGAGGAACCTGAGTGGGTAAAGCAGGCGAAGGACCTTAGCGCCGAACAGCTTTCCATACCCGAGCAAACCCCATCCGCGGATGATACAGCGGTTTGGCTACGAAGTCTGGATGAAGAAGCCGCGCTTACATCTGAACCTGCCTCATCAACGGATGATACGGCCATATGGTTCAAGAAACTTGAAGCATCGGAAGAGGCTCCTTCTCAACCAGTTGAATCTGCACCAGCCGAAGATTTGCCAGCCTGGATGCAAAACCTTGAAGAAGACAAAACGTCTGAGACACAGTTCAATATTCCGATCAGTGAAATCGCGTCTAGCACGGCCGCAAAAGAGGCGGCTGAACTATCTGAGGCATCCGAGTGGATGAGCACGATTGAGCAGGAATCCGTCGCGGGGCCTGCCGCTGCTACGGAGGAAGAGAAGACCTCAGAGTTGCCAGCCGACGAAATCCCCAGTTGGCTCAGCGAATTGGATCAGGAACAAGAGCAAGCCGTGACATCCACTCCAATGGATACCGACCTACCTGCATGGCTGCGCGATGAAACCGGTGAATTGCTAGCGGAACCCACAAAGATCGAACCGACCCGCGCTACAGACTGGCAGCGTATCGAAAGCCAGGCTGAACCCGAACCGGTCATGGAACAACCGGAAGTTCAAGCTCCCGAGCCTGAGCCTGAACCGGTCGCGCCTCAGCCGGAGACAGTATCTCCTGAACCCGAACCGATCATGGCTCAGGCTGAAGTTCAACCCGCTCAACCTGAACCTGTGGATATGGTGAATATTATTGAGGAAAGAATTGCGGCTGTTGAAGAAACAACACCGCCTGTGGAGCCACCCAAGAAAGTTGCGAGGCCCAAAGGGACCGGTAAATTGAGCATGCCTCTGGACCCAATCTTAGGTCAGGCACGCAATGAGTTGGCTGGCAGCAATCTGAACGGCGCGCTGGAAAGCTATGGCAGACTCATCAGGAAGGGACGTTTCCTAGATGAGGTCATCTATGACCTGCGCGACGCTCTGTATCGCTTCCCTGTGGATGTGGATATCTGGCAATCGTTGGGCGATGCGTATATGCGTGCCAACCGTTTGCAGGATGCGCTGGACGCTTATACAAAAGCTGAAGAACTACTAAGGTAAAATTTTCTTAACACAACACTTGCATGATTTGCCAAGCAAATCACATACGAGTACAGGTGAGGACACCACGGGCACGAAGCTAAGAAAGTCCCAAACTTTGAGTGCTTCGTGTCCTTTGTGTTTAAATCATAATTTCTTGGAGGAACTGTGGAAAGATCGCTTGTCTTAGTCAAACCGGATGGTGTCCAGCGTGCCCTGATTGGGGAGGTTATCTCTCGCCTGGAACGCCGTGGACTTCGTTTGGTTGCCGCGAAGTTTATGCAAGTCAGCAGGGAACTTGCGGATACGCATTATGCCATCCACAAAGGCAAACCATTTTATGAAGGACTCATTTCTTATATTACTTCTGCACCTGTCATGGCGATGGTTTGGGAAGGACCGAACGCCATCGCCGCGATCCGCCAGACCATGGGAGCGACGCGTCCCATCGAGGCCGCACCGGGTTCACTTCGTCATGACTTTGCTCTCGAAGTGGGACGAAATCTCACCCATGCATCGGACACTGTTGAGAACGGCGCGAACGAAGTTGCTCTATGGTTCCAGCAGGAAGAACTTGTCAACTGGGATCGTGAAGTAGATCGATGGGTGTTTGAGAAATAATTCAAAGTAAGAGGAAAGAAGTAAGAAGTCCCGCAGCTCTCACTAGAGCTGCGGGACAATGTTTTAAGGATTCAGATAGTCGATTGTCACTACACTATTTCGAGTGCCAACCCTTCTCGGCTGGGCGTTACTAAATAGGAGGGCTGCAAATTCTCGAGTGTCGCCTTGAATATACGATCCAGTTGGTCATCGTTATGGGTGGGGTCATGATGAAAAGGCACAAAATGCTTAACCTGGCATAAGTCGGCAAATTGAAAGGCATGTTCTATGCTGCTGTGACCAAAACCAATACGAGCCTTATATTCTGCTTTCGTATATTGTGTGTCATGGATGAGCAAGTCGGATCCCTCTGCCAGCGTGTAGCCTGACGTCCAGGATTTGTCATACGGAAATGTGCGTCCGCCCAACGCCGGTTCATGATCGGGCAAATACGTAACAGCGGTGTTTGCATGTTGGATGCGGTAGCCAATGGTCGGATTCGGGTGAATAATCAATTGAGCCTCGATGACAAATTCACCAATTTCGATCAAATGGGCAGGTAATTCGTGGAAGTGAATCTCTGATGCCAGCTCGCGCACACTGACAGGAAACAGCGGTGGAGATAAATATTTTTGCAAGCGCGCTTCCAATCCAAGTGTCGTGCTGGCTGGACCCCAGACATGGATTTCAACACCTTCACGGCGCAATGGGGCGAAGAAGGGCAAGCCCTGAATGTGATCCATGTGCAAATGAGTGAGCAGGATGTGAACTTTATTGAGGCTTGGAGATAGACTTTGCCCCAGATTCCGGATCCCGGTCCCGGCATCCAAAATAAGCAGAGTCTTCTCCGGTCCCTCCACCGATACGCATGACGTATTTCCACCATAGCGGGCAGTGTCTGTGCCAGGTGAAGCGAGCGAGCCACGTGTTCCCCAAAAGATGACTTTCACTTCGGATTTTCCCAAAAAATGGCGATTGCTCCAAGAAAGCGATCCGCCTGTCCAACCATCGGAAAAGCGGTAACTTCAATCTCCCGCAAGACCCCATCCAAACCCTCAATCCAAAATATCTTATGGGCGGGGTGACGCTTTGATAAGGCAATCATGAGAGGTAATTCATCCGGCGGCAGTAATGACCGCTCTCGGTCCATCGGATGAAAAACGGTAGACCATTCGGTCGCCGGCATGACCCCTGTTTCGGTGTAACGGGTTCCCAGGATGGTCTCTGCGGGTTCATTGTAAAAAATCAAATCTCCATCCGGGTTCACGATGAATATGGGCATCGCCAGATATTCGGCAAGGTGCCGTGCCAGAATGACTTCAATTTCCTGTTGGGGCATCGTTCGTTTTCCCTGGTGGGATTCTCCTGGTCGGAATTATACAGGCCAAGGCTTGAGATTGTCAGTATTTCAGAACGGATTGGTAAACGAGTCTTCTTAACCGCGAGGGGACTGCTCCCACAAATAAAGACTCAATTTGCCAAAATCCTGGAAGCCAATACGACGATATACATTGTAGCCCAATGAAGAGGCTTGCAGAATACCCACGCGGTATCCCATCTCCCGTGCGGCAAGCAAAGGCGCCAGAACAACGGCTGTCCCAACTCTCTGACCGCGTGCTTCAGGAAGGCAGGTAACGTTATAAATTCCTGTGACGCCCGCGGATGTAAATAATTGAGACGTAGCAACTGGTTCCCCATCTAATAAGGCAAGATAAGTTCGAAAGGGAGAAGCACAAGCCGCCTCTGCAAAAAATTCATGCCAGGTATCCTCAAATTCGAAGGGAACGCTAAAGCCAACACTGGCAATATGGATCCATTTCCTCAAGCTCTCCTGATCCTCAACGCGCATCACTTGCAGATAATCAGGTCTAGCGAAAACCTCCTTTAATGTTATCAAGTCTGCTGCCATTTCAGTTGCGAAGGATTCGCTAAACGTCAAGCCATGAGATTCGAGATATTTTTTTATCTCTAGAGCTGGCAGACCTTCTTCTGTCAGCCAGGAGACTCTTTTGATATTAAGAGTTTTGAAATGGTTCAGGGCCTTTTCAATGAGTTCGTCAACCCTCTCGGATGGTAATTCTGTGCATACGACTAAGTTCATAAAATGATCTGGCATGTTTGTGACCAGCCAGGGCAAATATTTCCCAACCGATAATTCCACGGATGGCGAACGCCCCAGGCAATAATGGTAATTTTCCCAGTTTGCCCGGATGACTGTTTTTACCAATTTTGGTTCTGAAAGATCGCCAAGGATATCACGCATGGAAATTTTTCTTACTGTACCCTTAAAAGAACCTTCCCATCACTCCATAGTTCTTCCAAGTCATAATATTTCCGCTGATCGGGCGAGAAGAGATGTACAACCACATCACCATAATCGAGCACGAGCCAGCCTTCCTGGGCTTGACCCTCGACACGTCCTTTTTTCTTATGGTCCTGCCTAGTTGCTTCCAGTACACCTTTGGCAAGCGCGTCGAGCATACGGTCGCTGGTACCGTTGCAAATGACGAAATAATCTGTAAAAGACGCGATGTCTTTGATGTCGAGAAGCAGGATGTCTTCGCCCTTTTTGTCCTCCAGGGCAGCGACAATTTTATGTGCAAGTTCGAGTGCGTTCAGATATCACCTCTATATAATATTTGCCACAGAGACTCGGAGAACACAGAGAAACCCCTCAAGAAGCTCTGTGGCTAGCTTTTTCTTAAAGACGCTGAGTACAACCGGGTGTAGACCGAGCCTGTAGGTTTTAGATCGCTTTTGAATAATTGCACCGAGTCTACTCGGGTAGTGCCCAGCCCGTCAATCTTTGTCTCTTCGAGGGCGCGGCGGATCACCTGCTGTTCGGTCGCGGTAATATTTTGTTTGACTCGTCCAATCGTCAGATGCGGAGAGAAGCCACGTTCTTCAGACTCATAGCCAAGGCGGCGCGAGGCAGATTCAATGCCACGCTGAAGCGACTCCAGCACAGCCGGAGCCTGGATTCCGACATAGATGACGCGCGGCCGTTTCAGACTTGGAAAAGAGCCAATTCCATTTAAGCGGAGGTCGAAACAATTGAAGAGATCCGTTTCAGCGCGTAGCATCTGCGAAAGCATCTCCACATTTGACGGTGAAACATCACCCAGAAATTTTAACGTCAAATGCATGTTCTCCATTGGAACCCAACGAATAAGTGCCCCGATCTCGTTTCTCAATTTAGACGTGGCTGCGCCGACGGCTTTACGGATTTCAAGGGGAAGTTCAACGGCAACAAATGCGCGCAGGAGACTCATGTTTTCAAGTGGCTGGAGATTGGCTGTCCAACGCGCGTTCTACAGCCTCTTTGAGTTCGAGGAAGCCGACGGGTTTGGTGAGATAGGTAGACGCCCCTGCTTCCATCCCATTTCTGATATCCGTGGGCATGCTCTTCGCCGAAACCACCACCACAGGAATATTGGCAAGCGCGGGATCCTGACGCATCCGCCGCAAGATATCCAGACCGGAAACTTCAGGCATCATAATATCGAGCAGCACAATGTCTGGCTTTTCTTCGGTCATCATGGAGAGGGCCGGCGCGCTGGAGGAAGTCTTTCGGACGCGAAAGCCGCTGACTCGCATCATCTCAGCAAATAGTTCAGCGGCATCTGCTTCATCTTCAACGATCAAAACAGTTTTTTCTGACGACGTCATAAATGGTCGATTCTTTGAATAACAATAGCATAAGATAAGGGAATTCGCAAGAGGATGAACGTTTTCGCGAATAGGATAGGATTTTGTAAGATTTTTCGCTTTTCTTCTATCTAGGAGGAAGATTTACTAGAAATGAGCATTAACCTTGCGAAGGCATGTCCTGAGGCGTAGCCGAAGGATCTCAACCTTCGCAAGGTTGACTCAATTGGAGATGTTATGAGCGAGCTGACTGATTTTCGCGCCGAAAAAGATGAATTCTTTCGGGAGCATTCCCAAAGTCCGTTGACACCCGAGCAAAAACGAAATTTCAAGGGCTTGGACTATTTTCCTGAGAATGAAGCCTTACGCCTGGAAGTGGAAGTGGAACGATTATTTGATCAGGAACCCTTGCAAATGCAGACCTCGACCGGAGGCGTGCAGATGTACGTGCGTCATTCACGCTTCAAATTTCAAGTGGATGGACAGGATGCCGAGTTGACGATCTATCAAAATGAGAACGGATATTTCCTGCCGTTCGTGGATTCGCTGGCTGGGAAAGAAACCTATCCCGCCGGACGTTACCTCGAGCCCGATGAGTTACATGGCAATCGCTTCCTGGTGGATTTTAATCTTGCGTACAACCCCTATTGTGCCTATAACGAAGTGTGGTCTTGCCCCATTACGCCTGCGGAGAATCGATTAAAAGTTCCAATCCGTGCCGGTGAGAAATTGTTTGAGCATGAATAAAAAGTAGCGATTCTGGTCGGCACTTCAAATCTGTGAATAAAGAAACAACGGGCAAAAGCCCGTTGTTTTTACTGTTGATTTTTGCTTGTTTTCTCAAGAACATCCAGAAGTGCTTCGTACTCTTCGCAGCATTCCGAACAGAGATCCAGGTGTTCGCGGACAAGGGGCATCAGTTGAGCCGCGTCTTTCTTATCGACTTCCCTTTCGACATATTCGTCGATTTTTGCATAGATTTCATCACAGGGAACTTCCTCTTCCCGTACGCTTTCAAGGACACGCAGAAAGCCCAAAACGGCCTCATTGGGGAGCTGCTCACGATGATTAAAACTGCTTCTAATCTTTTGGATGATGGCACGAATGTTCATATTCTTTGTTTTTGATGTCTAGCCTTATGCTAATCTTACTTATGCTCGAAAAGTGTAAGGACTTCGTTAGGTGAGATATCTTCCGCTGAGAGGCGTCGTTTGAGCCGCAGACGGGCATCGTGTAGTAACTTGTAGAGGGCGTTGCGATTGGTCTTAAGTTTGCGTGCCGCCTCTTCCATGGGCATATCCTGTACGCCAAGTAAGATCAATGCCTGGCGCTGGCGATCTGTCAGTTCCTCTTCGATGATGCGGCGGACACGCGCCAGCATGTCTGCGCGTTCCGCGGAAGTTTCAGGGCTTGCCTGAGGATCAGCAAGTAAGCCAGGAGGCGGAGGAAGATCTTCGTTTTCCGTAAGTTCATCCAGCGATGAATCCCGCCACCGCTTGCGGCGCAGTTCAGTCAGCGCGATCCGCACCGCGATCTTGTGAACCCAGGTGGTGAACTGACTTCGTCCCTCAAAGGTACCAAGTTGGTCAAGGACGCGCAGGAGCGTTTCCTGAGTCACTTCTTCGACAAGTGAATTGAATTGAGGCTGGTCAGGGGAAAGCCAGCGCGAGAGCGCATAGGGCAAACCTTTTTGGATGATGACGCGTAAATCTTCCAGGGCGGCTTCGCGTGCGGGACCCGGAGTTGACAGGTCTGAAATCCAGGCTTCATTGGTTCGTGTGGGCATGATGAAAGAATTATATAACATAAGGAATAGGTAAGCAAAAAAAACGAGCCTTTTGGCTCGTTTTTGTGGGCGCGGATTGCGTTAGCACTCGGACCCCACAAAACCAAACGAGCCTTACGACTCGTTCTTGTGGGCGCGGATTGCGTAGCACTCGAACCCCAGATTAAACCAAACGAGCCTTTCGGCTCGTCTTTGTGGGCGCGGAGGGACTCGAACCCCCGACTTCTACTGTGTGATAGTAGCGCTCTAACCAACTGAGCTACGCGCCCGGACGACGCAGATTATAGTATAGGCATCCTGCTTTGGCAAGTCGTATTATTTCTACATGGCTTTTGCAAAGCCCAGTTTTAAGACTCTTTGTACGCGGATTTCACGGAGTGGGCGGAGTTTTTTCCGTCTTTTTAGGGAAGTATCCGTGCGTCGCCGTGGCGCCGTGGCGACATTGTCCGCTTAATCCGTGTACAAAACGAGGGGTTTGTCAAGCGACTTTGCAAAAGCCTTGCGAAGGTTACTTTCGATCCTGCATGCTCTTTCACACAACCTTCGCAAGGCTCAATTGAAAACTTATTTTTTCGATTACGGCGGCGGCAACACATCCCATGGGTTTACAAAGGAGGAGATGGCCCGGATCTCAAAGTGCAAGTGGGCACCACTTGAATGTCCAGTCGTTCCGATGGCGCCAATCACATCTCCCTGTCCCACACTCTGACCACATCCCACATTGATGGCACTTAAGTGAGCATATAAGGATTGGAAGTTATTGCCATGATCGACCATGATCATATTGCCATAGCCATAATTATTCCAACCGGCATAAACGACCACACCCGCATCGGTGGCGTATACCGCTTCGCCTTCATTGCCTGCAATGTCAATGCCCCAGTGATTGGCATTCGGGGTGTAATCAAACCCTGACAAATAATGCTTATTGGCTGGCCAAATAAACGCGCCGAACCCAACGGCGCCGCCACTGATGGGGTCACATGCACCCGGACCAAGCACGCGCGCAGAGGCGGGATTCTCGCGTGTCACGCCGAGGGGCGCGCTCCACAAGATATACTCGCGGTGGCCGCCGGGTATCACTAACCATGTTCCGGGCGCAATATTTGGGTTGGCAAAGTCACCGATTGCTGCAGGATCCAAATTGTTTGCCGGATAGTTGATAATATCCTCCGGTTTTACGCCGTAATAGGTTGCAATCCCATTCAAGCCTTCGCCTTGTTGCCATTCATGATAGGTTCCATCCACGGGCAGGATGTTCAACTCCTGCCCCGGCTGCAACGCATGCGGGTCATCCAGCAAAATATAATAGTTTCCCCATAAAATCGTTTCAGGTTTCAAACCGAATTTTTCCGCGATCCCAAACACAGTATCTCCCTCTACCACTGTATACTTCGTCACATCCTGTCGCGGACGAGACGGGATGGTGGTATGCACCTGCGCCAAACGCGGGATTCCGCCAAAGGATATCTCGCTTTGGGATAAGACATCTTCAATTCTCGCGACGGGAGCAGTGGGTCCCGTTTGAAGTGCGTTGGCTGTCCGTGCAGACTCGGGCGCCTGAGCATAAAACAGTCTCAATAGCCAGATCACAACGCCGAGCAAAGCAATCGACAGCAACGTCGTACCTGTGCGCAGCATGGATTCCCCCAAACCGATGCCAATCAGTGTATTAAAAAGACGGGAAAAAAAGCCGGGAGTTTCGCTGTCCTTCTTTGAAGGGGTCTTGTTGTCCATCAATTTCGGTCTCCAAACAGAGCATCATAACATGGGCAAAATTAGAGCGTCAATCCACGATGATCGACGCTAACCTGACGTTAAGCCTGCGCGCGGCGTACGCCCGGGCTGATTAAGTGTAAACCGCCGATAGAAATCAATGAAATCAGCCCACCGCTGAGCGCCGCAAACGGTACGCCCCAGTTTTGAGCTAGCCAGCCGATCAGCAGGCTTCCAAAGGGCGCCACGCCCTGCAGCGCCCACAAATAGACGCTGAACACACGACCGCGCAAGCCATTGGGAACCTTAACCTGGATAAGTGTGTTCATCGCAACAAGCTGTGTGACTGTGCCCCATCCAATGAGAACCAGCAAAATGAGTGAAATGTTCAGGCTGGGCACATATCCAAGCGCGATCAAGGGGAGGATGAATGCAATCTGCCCAAGCGTCACCATCAATCCTTTATTAGGCGATGCATTCATATAAGCAGCCAGAATCGCCGCAACCAGGGCTCCACCTCCCTGGGCAGCATACAGAAGGCTGGTGCGGGCGGCTACGACCGTTTCCGCATCGCTGGCTGTTTTCAAGACATCACGCGCCAGGGCGGGGATTTGTTGTATCAGAGGAAAACCGAAAAAGCCCACCAAAGCTGCCATCAAAATAATGGACGCTACCAGCGAATTCCTGCGGATGTAGGCTAACCCTTCGCGGAATTCCATAACCAGACTTTTCCTCTCTTCCAGTTCGCGTGGCACCTTATAACGGGTCTGCGCAATGAGCAAACCCGCAATGACAAACAGGAAGCTCACCCCATTTGCTAAGAATACACTTGCTTCGGTGCCCGTCGAAGTTAATAACCAGGAGGCTGCTAAAGGACCCAGTACGCGCCCCACATTAAAAGCTGTTGTCTGTAAGGCGATCGCACTAGGAAGTGCTTCACGCCCAGCCAGTTCGATCAACATGGCTTGCCGAGCAGTGATCTCCACGGCACTGGCTGTTCCAAAAATCAGCGCCAATAAAGCGATATGCCAGATCTGAATATGCCCTGTAAATGTCAGCGCGGCGAGCCCAAACGCCTGTAGCGACATGATCGCCTGGAAAAAGATAACCGTCTTCCGTTTGTCCCAGCGTTCCACAAACACGCCGGCTGGTAGTGCCAAAAGAAGTGTTGGTAATGTGGAAGCAAAACCAATCAATCCCAAGTCAAGCGGGCGGCCCGAGATGCGATACGCCAGATAGGGCTGGGCTGTGTTTTGCATCCACGTGCCAATGACGGAGAGAAATTGCCCAACCAGGAAAAGGACATAGTCGCGCGAAGCCAACGCCGGGAACCGCCCGACATTCGACGAGGGATTGACGGACATTATTTACTTGGCAGGGACAACCAGTTCGGGTGTGTCGTTGGCAGGAGTATTGACGAGTGTGCTGACCGGGTAGGCGTCCATCATGTCAGCGGGGAAGGGTTTGATTAATGGTTTCAACCGATCGGGAGTCTGAGGGGAAGGATCCAGCCATTTGGCGTAATCTCGCGGATGAAGAATCACAGGCATGCGGTTGTGAATGATTCCTGTCAGTTCGTTCGGCTCGGTTGTGATAATTGTGCACGATTTGACCAGCGAGCCATCCGGGCTGTTCCAGGAGTCCCAAAGACCTGCGAACGCAAAGGGTTTGCGGTCTTTCATGTGAATAAAAAACGGAGTTTTAACTTTTTTGCCCGGCGCGCCCTTCCATTCATAAAAGCCATCAGCCAGGATCAGGCAACGCTTGTATTTGAGGCTGCCTCGAAAGGCAGGTTTCTCTTCGAGCGATTCGCCGCGGGCGTTGATAAGCCGATTCCCGATACTGGGATCTTTTGCCCACATGGGAATAAGGCCCCACACGAAAAAGTCCGCGGTATTCTGATCGTCATTGGGAATGGCTAGAACAGGCTGAGTCGGCGCAATGTTAAAGCGCGGTGCAAATTTTTCGGGAAATGTATATCCGCTAAATGTCTCCTGCAATTCTGCAGGATCAACGGTTAATGTAAATCGTCCACACATGGTCACTCCTTATGTCAATATTATTGTTTTAGGCATGTTTGGCAACGTGAAATAAAACATTTGTTCACCGTTACAACTCCAATTTTACCCAATAAATGTGTTTACTTCGGTAATTCTTTTGTCAGGTTTAATGGGCATTATCGAAAATAACATCCATGCACCGTCCCGAAGGTTGATTCTAAGTAATTTTAACGCCTAACGGAAACCTCACCTGCGCTTGAGGCTTGCGCCTCAGCGCAAGGCGCAAGTGTGAAGCTGAACGCTTCACGTTCAGGTGCACACTTGCCACGGGCGCAAGTGCCGTGGAGTGTCGGGACGTTTTTTCTAATTACCGATAAAGTCTAATGGATGAGTTATGATTTCTGCTTTCGTTTTCTGAAATCTCCATCGCGAATGGTCATCCCAATTGCATCAAGATGTTCAAGGAGTGCTTGTGCATATTTGCGACTGGTATGGAAGAGATCGCGTACTTCAGCCAGTGAAACTTTTCCACTCTCATCGATTGTATGCCCAATCTTCGCTACCGCTAGATCATAATCCTGCTTGCGGAAAACCACCTCTGGTGAAACGGCGACCAACTCATTTAATTCGATCAATGCATTCAGGATTTCTTCACTGACCTCCGCCTGCCGAAGGTCCTTGACACTGGGCGGGCTGTAAGGATTCTGCTCGAACTTTCGCATCAAGGCTTGGACTTGAGCCTGCTGGCCGCTATCAAACCTGACTTCGTGTTCAGGCTTCGCGAGAAAGACCGAGTATTCGGTGAGAGAGTGGTCAATGATCAGTTTATCGATGAGCGCATTGAAGGCGCGCGTAGGGAGTTTGAGTCTGCTCTTCAGTTCTTCGCGCGGAATGCCGCGTCTCAGTGGATAATTCTGATGATAGGAATTTACGGTTTGCAAAACTCTTTCGTGTAATGTCTTCCAATGAGGGAGCGCAATGATCAATAAATTGCTAGTACTGGTTGGCATGCCTTCTTCAAGAGGTATCAAGGACCCGGCGTTCAGTAACTCGTTCAAAGCGATTTCGGCATCTGCATCTTCAAGTCTTGACCTGGTAACAACTTCTTTGATACTTGCGATATTCAAAGCCAGAGCGGCTTCCAGCAATACATCGGCTGGCGTGCCTTGCGCTAAGGATTCTAGCGATTTCAAAACATTTTCATCGAACCGTTTGTGCCGTCCTTTGGGTTGATGATCAATGATAACACCGCCACCCAGGGTCTCTCCCGGCGAGGGTCGTCGCAGGATATATCGGTCTCCCCGCACGGCAATGACTGGGTCATGTAATTCGAGCTGGAGCCAGCCCTCTTCGCCCGGGTTCAGTTCTTCTGTTCCAAGTAATCGCAGGTTCGCGATCGTTTCGCTCGCCCCCACGAAGAATTTCACTTCGCTATGGTGTTTGAGCGAGGCTGAAACATCTTTAAGCAAACGAAAGCGCGCGTCAATTCGCCGGGTGAGTTGATATTGATTCGGGTGAACAACCACTTCGCCGCGCTGAATGGATTCTGTCTCGATACCTGAGATGTTCACTGCTGTCCGTGAACCCGGCACAGCACTATCTTCTTTTTTCTTGTGCGTTTGCAACCCACGCACGCGCCCCTTTTGCCCGGATGGCAATATTTCCACGTCATCGCCAGTAGCAAGTTGGCCATCGAGCAACGTCCCGGTGACCACGGTCCCAAATCCGCTCATGCTGAAGACGCGATCAATGGGTAGGCGCGGACGACCGAGGTCAATACGAGGCGGTTTTTGTTGGAGGACGGATTCGAGCTGAGAGATTAGAGAGTCGAGTCCTGTTCTCGCTCTAGCAGAGACGCGAACGATAGGCGCGTCTTTCATAACGGTCTCCTTGACCGCCGCGCGAATGTCCGTTTCGATGAGATCGAGCCAGGCTTCATCTGGAGCGAGATCGGTCTTTGTCAAAACGATGATGCCCGTGGGAATCTGCAATAGATCAAGGATGGCAAGGTGTTCCCTCGTCTGCGGCATCACGCCCTCATCCGCCGCGATCACGAGCAGGGCAGCGTCAATGCCCCCAATACCCGATAACATATTTTCGATGAAATCACGATGACCTGGTACATCCACGATGCCAACCTCTTCGCCATTTGGAAGAGTCATCCAACCGAAGCCAAGCTCGATGGTCATCTCGCGCGCCTGTTCTTCTTTGAGACGATCGGGATGGGTTCCCGTCAGCGCGGCGATGAGCGTGGATTTTCCGTGATCGACGTGACCGGCGGTGCCGATAACGCGCATGTTGGGTGTCTCCGTGTCTATGGAGTCCAACGACTCCAGTCGTTGGAATACCAAAGTCAGGAGACTTTGGACTCCAAGACCAAGAGATAACTATCTGCTCTTTTTGTTATTCATTTTTTTGCCGTGACCCATGATCCGCTCGTAGGCGGAGAGCCACTCGTGCACGACATTCATGAGTTCCTGGAGTTGTTGTTCAGAGGCATCGGCAGTCTGATGAAGTTGATCCTGAAGAGTCTGGATTGATTCGTCCAGGGGTTCGATGCGTTCTTCCAGTTTTTGCATGGCGCGGCGCACATCTTTTGAACCTTCATCTTGAGAGAGGGTATAGCCGATCCAGCGTTTCTGGTCGTCGGCTTTGAAGGTAACCCATTCTTGTCTCAGTCGATCTTCCGAAAGCCGCTGCATTTCCGTCACTTCGCTGATGCGGCGCTCCAGTTTGGTGTTAAGTTCGTTATACGTTTCCTGGGCACGTTTTGCGGAGCGCAAGGTCTCTTCCAGAGTCTGGATTTGCGAGTCTAGAGTTTGCGCTTGTAGCTTGATCGAATCAAACTTTTCCTTCCATTCCTTATACGTGCGTTCACGGTTCATGTGAGCCATGGATTGCTGGTCAATAAATGCAATCTGTGCGGCTTTGCGTTCATTCTCCGATAACATCAGCTCTTTGATGCGGTTATCCATGTTCTTAAAGCCGTCCGCGTTCAGGTCAATTTTCGCGCGGGTCTCTTCGATCCGCTTGCGTACAGCGGCGATTTCTCCCTGCAGGTCTGCGACGCGCTTGGCTTCCTGTCGGCGGTTCTCATCAAATCCGTGTTGGGCAAGGATGGCTTCCTCGGCGATGCGTCTGGCAGAATCGATGGGTGGCCGAAGCTCCTGGATTTCCTGACGCAGCCGTCCTTCTTCCGTGATGCGGGCTTTAATGTCGCGTTTGATGGGAGGGAACTCGCTCTCAAGCGTTTTTCTTAATTCCTCGAGCGCCTTATGGATTGGCTCAAAATCCTCCTGGTGGCGCTGGGTCACTTCCTTTTCGCGCTTCTGGTGTTTCTTCTCGATCTCTTCGAGAGCCCTGTTCATATCGTCGCGCTGCTTGGCAAAGATGGCATCGAATTGATTCAGGCGTGCCGCTGTATTTGAAATATCTGCAATCTGTTGCGGCAGCGGCTTGACCTGTTTGGCAACCGTTTCGATCTTGCCCTCCAGGGCTGTCATCCGTTCTTCCAGGGTAACAATCGAGGCGCGGGTCTTACGGTGTGATTCGTCCAGCCATTCGAGGCGTTTGACGAGTTGTTCAAATTCCATGACTTCCTCCGACAGGGTACTTGGGTTGCATTATACCGCTGTGCTGAATCTGCTGTTCTAACGACCGAGATGCTCAAACATCAAAGGCAGATTAGCCAAAAAGAATTGCAGCGTTTGGGGGAACAGACCCAGGATAAATAACCCGATCATTCCGAGCCCGAGCATGAGCATCTGTGTCCTATTTTCGCGCGGTTTCCAGGTTGTATATTCCTCTGCCATGCTAATGACAGCCAGCGAGCGGAACGCGCTCGTCA
>DASWEH010000024.1:0-7800 GCA_036394895.1 Anaerolineales bacterium | reverse complement strand
ACCTCGTGATAGCCTGCCTCCATCGCCAGTCTCTCCACGTCTACAGCCTGCAGGATTTCCACGCCGAACCGACGGGCTTGTTGTGTCACCCGTTCAGAGAACTCCTGTCCGCTGATGCCTTCAGGGAAACCAGGGAGTTGTCCAGGCCGACTGTGATGCCGGCTTGCCCACCCAGACCCGATCGTTCGATCAGGAGAACGTCCGCGCCTTCGCGTGAAGCGTAGATCGCGGCCGTCAGCCCGGCCGGTCCGCCTCCAATAATGATCAAATCATAATAGACTTTCTTGGCTTCGGTTTTCAAGCCTAATTTTTTCGCAAGCTCGGCATTGGAGGGCTCGACCAGGAAAGTATCATCTTCAAACACAATCGTTGGGATGATCCGTTTGCCTTCATTCCTCTGCAAGACGTACATCTCGTCGTCTTTATCCTGTTCGATGTCCACCCATTTATAAGGGATGAATTGTTCGCCAAGAAATTTTTTCGCGTGGCGGCAATCCGGACACCAATACGCGCCATAGACAGTGACTCTGGGGTCGCTCATCTGATGTTCTCCTCACTATGTTATTTTGAGATTTATCTGCTATTGACGACTCGATGGGCGATTTTTATTTCCCCTCCTGAGAGAGTTAATGATTGCGTAAGAATTACAAGGTGACAGTCGCTTAATGTTTAGAGATGCTTACCTATTAACTAGTCTTAAAAGTGACTGTCACCTGATTTATGACAACGGATGCCACAGGACCGCCAGTATCATCGCCAGCATGGTCATCAAAACAGCAAAGGCTGTAAAGAAGACACTAATTTCGGTTGTCTGGCGTGTGGCGATCACATAAGTGGGAAGGTCCTGAAAAACTTCTTGAAGTTCGCTGGCGCTCGTAGCAACATAATATTTGCCACCAGTCATATCCGCGATCTGGGTCAATGTATCTTCATCGATATCCCGCCGGAAACCGCCACCCAATCCGCCCCCTCCAAACTGCGGACCGAACCCTCCTCCCCCAAACGGATCGTCGTCTCCACAATTCATGGGTGAGCTATTATTTGTAGTTCCGAATCCAATGGTATAGACGCGAACACCGCGTTCCACCGCTTGTTCTGCCGCAGAAAGAGGCAGGGGTCCCGCATTGCTGGCCCCATCTGTGAGCAGGACAATAATATGCGGCACAAAATCCTCCTTGGAGGTGGGTGGTGAGTTCGGTTGATCGGAGGCCGACCTCAGCTCACTAGGCGCGACTCGATTATCCACCTCAGCGATGGCATCTAATGATCGCAGGATCGCACTGCCGATCGCCGTCCGGCGCGCCGGAGTGAGGTAGCTGATCGCGTTCTCCAGTAGGCTCACATCTGTGGTAGGTGGCTGGATCAACTCTGCAAAACCCGCAAACGCAACAATTCCCACTAATCTGCCCGAACTGTTATTCCGAACAAAGTTGAGGGCTGCATCCTTGGCAACCTCCAAGCGATTGGGCGGAATGTCTGTTGAGCACATGCTCCTCGAGACATCAATTGCGAGAACCACCGTGGCCTTGTTGGACGGGACAAGCACAGTTGCCACAGGTCTGCTCAGTGCAAACACCAGGCTGGTGAGAGCAAACAAAAACAAAATGAATGGTAAATGTCTGCGTAGCCAGGATTGCTGCTTGGCTGCTTCGCGCACTAAAGATAGGCTCGAATAACGAACTGCAAATCGTCTTCGCCGCCTCAGCAGCAAAATATAGACCACAACAATCAGCGGAATCAAGAAGAATAGGTATAAAAAGCCAGGCCAGAGCAAACCCATTTACGTTCTCCTTGCTGAAGACAGATCATGAAGGCTGTCTCGCAAGCAAAAGCACATGCCAAAGAAATGAAAGATCCCAAACATTTGAACCGGTTCTCAAGATAACGGATGCCACAGGAACGCCAGCGTCATCGCCAGGATGGTCATCAAGACAGCAAAGGCTGTGAAGAAGACACTAATCTCCGTGGTTTCGCGGGTGGCAATCACATAAGTTGGAAGATTCTCGAAAACATGCTGAAGTTCGTCAGCACTCGTAGCGGCATAATATTTGCCTCCGGTCATATCCGCGACCTGGGTCAGGGTAGCTTCATCAATCTCGCGCCGGAAGCCGCCTCCACTTCCGCCGAATGGATTACCACCAAAAGTAAAAGCTCCGCCAAACGGATCACCATCTCCACAGTTCATGGGTGATGTATTATGCATCGTGCCAAATCCAATGGTATATACGCGAACGCCGCGCTCCACGGCTTGTTCTGCCGCAGAAAGAGGCAGAGGTCCCGCGTTGCTCGCCCCATCTGTGAGCAAAACAATGATATGTGGCGATAATTCTTTGGGTGGTTGTGCCGGACTTGCTGAATCAGCTGACCGCAACTCACTGGGTGCGACCCGATTATCCATCTCGGCGATGGCATCCAATGATCGCAGGATCGCACTGCCAATGGCGGTCCGGCGCGCCGGAGCTAGATATCCAATCGCGCTCTCAAGCAACCGAGGATCTGTAGTGGGTGGCTGGATCAATTCCGCAAAGCCTGCAAACGCAACGATCCCCACCTGCCTGTTTGAGCTGTTATTCCGAACAAAGTTGAGGCCGCATCCTTGGCAACTTCCAAGCGATTGGGCGGAATATCTGTTGAGCACATGCTTAGCGATACATCAACGGCAAGGATGACGGTCGCCTTATTGGATGGGATAAGGACAGTTGCCACAGGTCTGCTTAATGCAAACACCAGGCTGGCGAGAGCAAACAAAAACAAAATGAATGGTAAATGTCTGCGTAGCCAGGATTGTCCCTTGGCTGCCTCGCGCACCAGGGATAAGCTCGAATAACGAACTGCAAATCGTCTTCGCCGCCTCAGCAGCAAGATATAGACCACAACAGTCAGCGGAATCAAGAAGAATAGGTATAAAAAGCCAGGCCAGATCAAACTCATTTACGTTCTCGCTGCACGCTCCCAGTTACGAATAAGACTTTATCCACGCTTCGCGCGGGGCCTTCGGCAATCATGGCACATGCCCAAACCAGAAAAGCGAAAGCATGCCACCGAATAAGAAAGTGATCATTCCCAGGCCTGCAAAAATGGAAGTCAATTCCATATCTTCCGGCTTGATGGACAACTTGGGTTTGAGATCATTATAAATTTTGCGGAGTTGGTCTTCGTCGCCTGCATTGTAATAAGCCCCGCCGGTTGTGCTCGCGATGTATTGCAGCATCTGCTCGTCCAGACTCGTATGAACGGTAAAACCTTCCACAACGATATTCGTCCCTGCCGCGCTGCCGATGCCAACCGTATAGACGCGCACTCCCAAATCCGCGGCGAGGTCAGCCGCTGCAGCCGGATCTGGAGATTGGTTATTTTCTCCATCCGTCAACAGAACAATTGCTGCTGAGGGATACCATCCCTGCGGTGCAGGTACAGGTGCTGGCTCAGCATTCGGGTCTGATGGACCATTACTCTTCAAAATTGGCGCATCTCCCGCATCCACCGCGATGGTATTGAGCGCAACCAAAATTCCATTCCCAATGGATGTCCCGCGGCGCGGCACCAGGCGCTCGATGGTCGCGAGTGTCTCATCCCGGTTGTCCGTAGGAGCCTGGACCGAAATGCCTCCATCGCTGAAGGCAACCACACCGATCGAAATGCCCGTCGGTTGCTTCTCGACGAATTGTTTGGCGGCAGCTTTGGCGGCTTCCATGCGGGTCGGCTTCAAATCATCTGCCACCATGCTGCCGGACACATCAAACGTCAAAATGACGGTGCCTTCGATCTTCGGCACACTGACCGTGGCTTGGGGTCGCGCCAGCGAGAATAAAAGCACAGAAATGCCTGCCAGGAATAGCATGACAGGGATATGACGGCGCACTCCCATTCCGCTGCCTCTGGCATCCTGGATCAAACCCATGCTTCCGTAGCGCGCTGCAAATTTGCTCCGTCGGGCCTGGAGTCGAAAATAGAGCAATATTAAAAGCGGAACACAAAGTAATGTTACTAAGAGGGTGGGCCAGATAAATTTCATAATTCTCTTTAATAAGAATGGAGTCAAAGTCTCCTGACTTTGAAATACCAATGACGGGTCCCCATTCGGGGATGATAAGTCGTTGACTCCACTAACTGCGGCGCTGTTTCCTCTGCTGGGCAAAGCGCACAATTGCGCGCACCAGGTCTTCTTCTGTGGAAAGTGATAACGCATCCACACCGGCGCGTTTGAACGATTCAGTCAATACCGCTTCACGCTTTAAGGCTGCATCGTAAAAACGCTGGCGGAACTTTCGATCATGCGTATCCACATACAACTGCTCGCCAGTTTCTGAGTCTTCCATCATCACTACACCGATGTCGGGCAGTTCCACTTCACGCGGATCCCATAACCGGATTGCAAGCACCTCATGGCGCTGGTTTAACAAACTCAAGGGCTTTTCCCAGCCGGGTTCACTGATGAAATCCGAAATGATCAAGACCAGTGACCGCCTGCGGATCGAATTCAGCGCCTTCTTTAAAAACAGACTAAGATCCGTAAACGGTGCGCGCGGCAAACGCGGTTGACGCATCATATCGTTAATGAGACGCAGGACCTGAGTCTTCCCGCTCCGGGCTGGGACGATATGCTGGGCACCACCATTGAACATCATCGCCCCCACACGGTTCCCGTGCCGAGTCAACAAGCGCGCCAGCACCGCCACAAAATCGACGAGCATCGTACGCTTCTGATGTTGTAGCGTGCCAAAATCCACCGAGGGACTTAGGTCGAGCAAAAACCAGGCCGTCAGTTCGCGGTCTTCGGAATATTGCCGTATGTACGGCGTATCCATCCGCGCCGTCACATTCCAATCGATATAGCGAATATCGTCCTCAGGCTGATACTCGCGCAGATCGGCAAAGTCCACACCGAAGCCGTAGAACAGCGTCCGATAATCGCCCTGCAACAAGCCATCCAGCCTGCGGATGACTTTCCAGTCGAGGCGCAAGAGAACGCGCTCAGGCGTCGCTTCAGGAATTGGTATCGGCGTAGCGTTTGGCATGCTCATGTAAAGGCACCACCGGGATCGGAATACGGTCCAGAATTTTCGCCAAGATATCATCTCCGGTCATATTATCGGAGAGCGCTTCATAGGTGAGGACAATACGATGTCTCATCACATCCAGTGCCATATCGAGCACATCCTGCGGTAAGGCATAATTTCTGTTGCGTACAAAGGCAAGGGCGCGACCGGTTAAGATCAAATTGATCGAAGCGCGCGGGCTCGCGCCGAACATAATATAGCGCTGCAAATCCTTCAAGCCCACTTCCTGCGGATTACGCGTCGCGGTGACCATGCGCACTGCATATTCCATCAACGCGGGATCCACATACACGCGGTCTGCCTGTTTTTGCAATTCAAGTAGTTGATCTGTATTCAAAACCTCTTGCACTTGTTGCAGCATACCGGTCATCCGTTCCACGATGACAAATTCCTCATTGGCTGATGGGTAACCGATCAGCACTTTCAACATAAAACGATCCACCTGTGCTTCAGGCAGTGCATACGTGCCTTCCGTCTCAATGGGATTTTGCGTCGCCAAAACGAGGAATGGATCGGGAACTTTGAATGTCTCGCGACCGATGGTCACCTGTCGCTCCTGCATCACTTCCAACAGTGCACTTTGCACTTTGGCAGGCGCGCGGTTGATCTCATCAGCCAGCAAGAGGTTTGTAAAAACAGGACCCAGCGAGGTGTCGAATTTACCAGTCTTCTGGTTGTAGATACGCGTTCCCACCAAATCAGCAGGAACCAGATCAGGCGTGAATTGGATACGCTTGAATTCTCCACCGATCGACTCAGCGATCGTCTTGATCGCCATCGTCTTCGCCAGCCCCGGCACACCTTCCACCAGGATATGACCACGCGCTAGGAGCGCAACCACCATCCGTTCGAGCAGATGATCCTGTCCAACGATCACTTTCTTTACTTCGTATAAAACTTTTTCCATCGGGGTACGGTTTTCGGGTTTTACGTTTTGAAGCATTCACTCTCTCCTTGTCCTCTTAAATTGGCATCTTAAGCTCAGACCGCCGTACGTGGCGGCATTTCTTAGTATGGCGGTAATCCAGCCCCGCCCGCAGCAACATCAATCGGCACAGCAAAACCAATACCGACAAAGAAACTTTCTTCCGTTGGGTTGACAATCCCTGTGACAATCCCCACCACCTCGCCATAACGATTCAGCAAGGGACCACCCGAATTGCCAGGGTTGATCGCAGCGTCCACCTGGATCAGTCCCTGGATGACTTGCCTCGTGTTCGGCGGTTGGAAGGTCCGGTTAAAGCCCGAGATCACGCCTGCGCTCATCGAGCCATACAATCCAAAAGGATTCCCGACTACGTAAGCATCATCCCCCACTTGTAACGAGTTCGCATTCCCAAGCGTAGCAGGAACATACGTCTGTGGCATGGTTTCAGCCTGCAATACCGCGATATCTTTTTCCGGTTGTGAAGAAACCATGCGCGCCCGAGAGCGTGTGCCATCTGCAAAGGTAACTCGGATATTTCTTGAATTTGCAACCACATGCAGACTGGTGAGAATATCGCCAAAGTTATCAATGATCACACCCGATCCCAGCCCGGTATTCACACCCCCATTCTCACCAGGAATTTCCGATTCGATCAACAGCAGGGAAGGTTGTATGACCTGATAGACCCCCACAGAATATGGAGGGCGTGGCGTTGCGGATGCCATCGCACTGGCAATCACAGCATTCATTTCTTTTTGAGTTAATGGTTTTGATCCGGGGAAAAGGAAGTTGTAAAGAAAAAGCGCCAGCAGAGTCGCCAGGATGCCCGAAGCAAACGGGAACATCCTTTTGATGCGTTCACGCAAGCGCCCAAATTGATTTCGTAATTTATCCATTACCGATAAAGACGGTTCGTTCATAAACATCCATTCATTTCAAACTGTACCACTCGGAACAATCATTCAATAAACAGCTGAGGGAACTCTACCAAAATCAATCTTACAGGCAAATATGAAACTTTTCGATTAGACATTTATGAGAAGAATTAGGAGCAACACAAAAGTGTTTTTCTAATTAAAAAAAGGATGCACTGAAGGATAAATTAATTACCTAACGAATGCTATACGCTTCCAACCTAAGCGCGATCTGCCACCATTTAACAGACGTTACTTCCCCGCTGCTTCATCCGTCAATAAATCAACCAAGGCTCTTAATCCCAATGAATAGGAGCGCCAGCCAAAGCCCACAATTTTTCCTTTGCAAACGGCTGAAATAATCGAAACATGCCGGAACTCCTCCCGCGCATATACATTCGACAAATGGACTTCGATCACGGGAATTCCAATCGCAGCGATCGCGTCGCGCAGAGCAATGGATGTATGGGTATACCCGCCCGGGTTGAAAAGCACTCCGTCGGCCCACATCTGCGCATCCTGTAACGCATCGATCAATGCCCCTTCGTGATTCGATTGAAAGCATTTTAGTTCCGCGCCGAACTCTTTTCCTAATTCAAGCAGCTTTGTGTCAATATCACCCAATGTCAACGAGCCATAGATGTCCGGCTCGCGCGTACCGAGCAGGTTCAGGTTGGGTCCATGTAAAACCAGGATTTTCATCAGTCCTCCAATTTTCATCGCGCTGCGCGGAGCCCCGAAGGGGCGTAGTCGAAGCGCATATTATTCCAACACACTCTCCAAATCCATCACATCTACCAATTCAACTCGCCCAATTTCCGCAGGCAAAGCAAAGCGGATTGCTTTTGCAATTTTCTTTTTATCCGCTCTCATTGTCTGGATAATCTCTTCGCGCCGT
>DASWEH010000023.1:0-5812 GCA_036394895.1 Anaerolineales bacterium | reverse complement strand
AAGAGTATTTGCAGTTACATGTCCAGCAGCTCAAGCTATTTTAGCGGAACCGATACCCCGTCCGCTTGCGGCGGGGTAGTTTATTTGTGATTGTTCAGGGTGGGTTGATCGGTCGTTGGTCTCGAAAAAGAGGCGACCGCTGGCTGGTTATTTTGGGAGTCTCCACACTAGCAATCGGTCTGATCGGAACTGCCCTGACGCCCCGCATCCCTGTGCCATGGTACAGCCAATCTGAAGTCATGCGAAGTCTCGCAGGTCAAGGCGAGATCCGTGTTTCGACGCAGAACATCAAAGTGACCTTGCCTGATGAAGCAAGCAAAGGCTGGTTTGGCATTGTGTGGTTGCTGATCGCCAGTTTCCCAGCTGCATTAGGAGGCGGCGTATTACATCCCGCGGTCAACAGTTTGATTACCAAATCATCCGGTAAACGTGAAGTAGGAGGTATGCTGGGAATCTCCGCAGGGTTTTATAGCGCAGCCAACGCGGTTGCTCCGCTCTTTTATGGATCGCTTTTCCAATGGCTTGGTGCACCTGTCCCATTCTTTGCGGGTGGACTAATCCTTTTGATGTTATGGATTCTCGCGCCGAGAGCCATACCAAAACAAGGAGAACCAACATGACAGTTCTAGCGAATATTGTGATTGCAGTGGTCGCCGTCTTACATCTCGGTTTTCTTGCATTGGAGATGTTTTTCTGGAACCATCCATTCGGACGAAAACAATTTGGGATGACGCCGGAATATTCGCAAGCCTCGGCCTAGCTCGCCGCCAATCAGGGTCTTTATAATGGGTTTCTCGCGGCAGGCTTGATCTGGGGACTCATTTCCGGCGAGTTCTCTGTAAAGTTATTTTTTCTGATCTGCGTCATCATTGCAGGGATCTTTGGTGCTTTGACAGCGAGACGATCTATTCTTTATATACAGGCATTGCCTGCATTGCTTGGTTTGGTATTGCTTTATTTATCCAGGTAAATCCTTTTTATGGTCAAATCGCGCTTGATAAAACTTGCCGCGCTCGCAGGCATCATCGGTCCCGTGGTGTTTGCTATTATGGTCACAGGGTTGACGTTTGCTGAAGCCAGTTTCATGCGTTCCATCGGGTGGGAGCCATTTGGGAATGTCCTTGACTGGCCCAGTGGATTGGCACTCGGTCCATACGGCTGGCTGATGACGATCACATTCTTTGTTTGCGGAGTGCTGATGGCATTCTTTGCCTACGGATTAAATCTGGCACTTCAAGAAAAATTTGCCACAACCCTGTTGATGTTGGCAGGCTTTGCCATGATGGGACTCGTATTTACCACCGATCCGACAATTCGTTCCTACCCGAAAACTTGGCATGGTTTTTTGCATGATGGGTTCTTTGCCGTGCTTGGTGTAATCCTCATGTTGGGAATGCTCCTGCTTGGACGCGTCTTTCAAAAAAGTGAACACTGGAGGAATTTGGCAATTTACACGTGGGCGACTCTTGCACTTGTCGTTCCTACCTTTTGGCTGAAAGGTCCATGGTTTTACTTGTTTTTATCGGCGATCTTAATATGGAGTGAAGTCACCGCACTCCGGTTAAGGTCAACACAGTAAAGTCTGGCATTCGGACAAAAGTTCGGACATTTTCTTTTTTGCCACAGATTGGCACCGATTTGCACTGATTTTTCCACTTATTCTTCTGTGAGAATCCGTGAAATCGGTGGCTAAGAACCAATTATCCGAACTCCTGTCTCAACTTCAGTAAAGTAAATTGACTTCCGAGGGGAATTTCTGTATAGTAATTGTATCCTTGCTGAAAGGAGAGTCATTATGGGATTAACAGAGTCAGACAATCGCAAAAAGACACCCGGTGTTTCACCCGAACTCCAAAAGGCGATGGAATACTTCAAGGATAAAGAGAATTTACTCACTCCACCGATCACACGCGCCGCTTATTCAGATCGCATGGGATGGATCCTGGCATCCATGGCGCATCTGGCATATGACAGGTATGAAGACAATCGTATGGCGCGTAAACTGTTCATTGCGAAGCTTCAAGGAGGCGGCTTTAAGCTGATCAGAACCTTTTACTCAAAAGAGACAGATACGCAGGCATTTCTCGCACAAAGTGATGATGGATATGCTGTGCTTGCTTTTCGGGGAACTGAGGTTTCAAAGCGTGAGGACATGAAAATAGACATTGAGGCGACCAGGGTCTCTGTCCTGGATGGAAGGATCCACGCTGGTTTTCGGATTGCCTACGAAAGTGTGGCAAAGGAAATTGAAGCAAGTATCTTGAAATTAAAAGATACTCCTCTATATATTACAGGTCATTCTTTGGGCGCGGCGCTTGCTACTGTTGCGACCCAGAGACTGGAACATAATCCCCGCATCAGGGAAATCATTGCGGCTTGTTATACGTTTGGAAGTCCACGGGTTGGAGATAGCCACTACGACATCGAATTTAAATCTCCCATCTATCGCGTGGTGAATACGACGGATATTGTTACCATCATTCCATTGCTAGCGATGGGCTATATTCATATTGGAGATGTGCGTTTCCTCGGCAGCGGGGATGGAGATTTCAGGCGCGGCATCCCCTTTTTTGAGCGCTGGTATCTGTTTGTTTTAACGATGTTCAAGTTTTTTGGTCCCGTTGTCGGCGCGCACGCCATCGTGGAATATCGCAGAAAACTGGAAGCCATTGCCCAGAAGCGAAACAAACGATTTGGACACTAATTTCAAATCAGTGGGGCTGTTTCTCCGAATAATTGTGGCAAATCACTGGTGCTTTTCAGAATAAGGTCCGCTCCCAGCTGCTTCAATTCTGCTTCCTCGCCGAAGCCGCACAAAACTCCCAGCGTTTGCGCCCCGGCGGCTTTCCCTGCCCGCATATCTACAGTCGTATCGCCGATCATGAGACACTCCTGGGGATTGACTCCCATCTTTTGCGCGGCAAGAATAATCGGATCTGGATAGGGCTTCGTGTGGGGAGCGGAGAGACCCGTCACAATCGTATCGAAATATTTGCACAAGTCGAACTGGGTCAGAAAGCGCATCGTACTTTTCTCATCCCGGGCGCTGACAATTGCCATGGGGTAGCGGCCCTGTATGAGTGCCAGCATTTTATCCACGTCGGGCACAAGCAGAAATTTCTTCAAGGTGTGTTTGCGATGGCGATTCATCCAGTCAATGAAGACCGTCATCTCATCGTCAATGCCGATGGTGTCAGCAAAACCCAAGAGAGCATTGCCCGGTGCTTCCACCCACATCACGATCCGACGGGCTGTATGCATTGGGTCGGGGAATAAAAAGCGCGGCAGAATGTCTACAATCTTCTGTGCGTACAGATCATCTGTGTCGCTTAACGTGCCATCCACGTCAAAGCACAGGGCTTTTATGCGGGATATGTCGAGTGTCATGCGCGCAATTTTACCGTAATTGATTGTGCTATACTTTGTCTGTTGGTGCGTGATAATTGTTTTCTTGACCGATTATCATGCTTTGGAATAGTGTTTGAAAATTTAAACTGGAAATTATGTCTCTACCGCAGGAACAAGATCGTACCAAAGCTCTACTTGAACTTCTCTATAACGTCAGCCGCGAAGTAGCCACTGCGCTCGATTTGCGCACGGTGCTCCAGCGCGTATTGTATGAAGCCATGCAAAACGTGGGCGGAGAGCGCTGCAGCATTGTTGTGCTGGATGATGCAGGTAAAGCCGTGGATGCAACCATTGTGTATGGGAAGCAAGTTCATGAGCATACAACCCTGCAACTGCGCGACACCATGGAACGCGGCTTGGCTGGGTGGGTGATCCGCAATCGCAAAGGTGTGCTGATCCTTGATACAAGCAAAGATGATCGCTGGCTGATGCGCCCTGATGATGCCATGGATAAATCAGGGCTTAAATCAGCGATTTGTGTTCCCCTGCTGGCTCGTGAGCAATTGGTCGGTGTTCTGACGCTTGTGCACCCGGCCCCAAATGCCTTTTCAGAAGAACAATTTGATTTGATGCAAGCGATTGCAGATCAGGTGGGGATTGCGGTGTTGAACGCGCGTTTGTATACCGAAAGTCAACGTCAGGCGCGTGTAATGACCGCACTGGCCGAGGGTGCGGCTGCCATGAACGCCTCTCTGCGTATGGAAGATGTGTACCAGCGCATTTTGATCCAAACGATGCAGGCTTTGCAGGTGGAAACTGTTGCGCTGGGTATGTTGGATGGTGAACAGATTGTTTACCGGGCTGCGGCGGGACAAAGTGCAGGAAACATCCTCGGTCGAAAGATCGCGCTTGGGCAAGGCATCGCAGGTGTCGCGGCTCTGGAGGGACGTGGTGTGGTCGTGCCAGAAGTCAGCCAGGATAAAAATTATGGGGAGGCAGACATGTTTGGGGGAGTGATGATGCGGTCGGTCGTTGTTGCACCGATTCAGTTTCAGGGGCGTGTGATTGGTATTATTGAAGCGATCAATCCCATCACTAAATCCTTTGACCCGGATGCGTTGCTGGTCATGACTGGTATTGGCGGGCTGGCAGGTTCGACCATTCAAAACGCTCAACTATTCGAGCGACTTCAGGCTGCCCATGAGCGTTATCATGAATTATTCGAAGCCAGCATTGATCCAATGGTAGTTACCGATTGGGAAGGACATATCCTTGAAGCCAACCGCCAGGCAATTTTGCTCAGCGGTTATACCAATGAGAAGTTGCATACGTTGACGATTGATCAATTGCATGAAGTAAATTGGAATCGCACCGGCATGGAGTTTGAAACGCTGCGCGAGAATCGCACCTGTTCTTATGAGTCGTTTTTGCATCGCGAAGATGAAACCCGTACTCCCATTGAAGTATATGCGCGGCGCGTGGAGCTGGATGAAAGCGACGCGATCCAGTGGATTTTGCGCGATATCACCGAACGCAAGGAGCTGGATAGTTTACGCGAGGATTTGACCGCAATGATCTATCACGATCTGCGCTCTCCACTGGCGAATATTGTTTCGAGCTTGGATGTACTGTTTAGTATGGTGCCGGAAGATGATAAGGAAACGGTTCAAACCGTCCTAAAAATTGCTGAGAATTCAACGGACCGTATCCAGCGTCTTGTCAGTTCTCTGCTGGATGTGAACAGACTGGAAACTGGCCAACCTGTAGCAGACCAAAAAGTTGTGGATACGATTCAGTTGATTACGCGGGCCGTTCACGATGTAGAGCCTGTGGCGAAAGGACGCCGCCAAACTATCTCTGCAAATTTGCCGAACGAACTTCCGCCCATCTGGGTGGATGAAGATATGGCACGGCGTGTCTTGATTAATTTAATGGAGAACTCGGTTAAGTTCACGCCGCCAGATGGAAAACTTGAAGCAGGCGCCACCCATGAGGGGGATTGGGTGCACATGTGGGTAAAGGACAATGGACCTGGCATCCCTGTTGTAGAACAAGACCGGATCTTCGATAAGTTCACGCGTCTGCGGGGTGGCACAAAATCAAGTGGATTGGGAATCGGTTTGGCATTCTGTCGTCTCGCGGTGCTGGGACATGGTGGAAAGATATGGGTTGAAAGTGAACCGGGAGTTGGTTCCATTTTCCATTTTACATTCCCTATCGCCACGAAAGAGCAGTTGGCTGGCAGTTCAGACTAAATAAAGGGTGACATTCCTTTGAAACATAAGGTAAACAGGAGCACTGGTTAAATGGATGCAATCGCAAAGAATGTTTATATTGAGGATAGATATGTAGGCGTAACGCTGGGTGTGATCACACAACCGCGCGGACTGATCCAGATCGACGCGCCGCCTTCGCCGGAAGATGGACGCACATGGCGCGCCTCGCTCATGGGGATGGGCAATGG
>DASWEH010000022.1:0-2483 GCA_036394895.1 Anaerolineales bacterium | reverse complement strand
GGCTGGCAGATGAGAGCTCGAACTATCCATGCCAACGAATCCGCCCATGACTCTCCGCGGCCTATGCTCCGCCTTTGAATGGATGGAGGGTGAACCGTTTCTCATTTGGCGCTGGGGTCCTGCCCCGACTTCCCGTCCGGTCTCTTTCCCAACAGTCTTTTGATCATCTGCCAGAACGACTCGACAGAACTGTACTTCATGCACTACTTCGACTCGCGCGGTGTTTACCGGATTTTTGACAGGAGAAGTCACCTGGCTTTTCATAGTGTCTCACATTGATACCGAACGACGATGGCTGTGCGATGACAACTCTATTGGGACGATTGAGCGAGGGTAAGAAGTGGGATCACGATTTCGACATGATATTCATCAATGCAACGTGATGCGGGCCTGTGAGATCTGGGCAGTTTGCTTTCTCGATAACAAAAAACAGACGGAAAAATCTTCCGCCTGTTTTTAGTATGGCAATAATTCGGAAAAATTTAGTCTGCGTTCGGCCGAAATTTGTACCCCGCGAGGCGGATTCTGCTGGTCTGGTTATGGTCCTAAAAATACGCATTTGAGCAAAAATTGACATATATTGTGCTATTGTACACTCGCATCGTAACAAACAAACTCCACTACATTCCCCTCCGGATCAGTTATATAAAGCGATCGATAATGCTGCCAAACGTGTTCAACCGTTTCCACATCCAAGCCAAGATTTTGCAGTCGTTGCTTCTCTGTCTCGTGATCTGAAACTGAAATAGTAAAGGCGATGTGATGAAGCGTGCTTTTTTCAGTGTCCACTCCGGTATAGCGGCGCGATCGATGGTCAGCCTCGCCCGATTGATCGAACAATGCCAGGCTTTGCGTATGACCTTCATAATCAGGTGCAATCCGAAAGAAAGCCATTGTGTTCTCATCGCGTGCGAGCAGTTCGAGTCCGACAGCCTTTTCATAGAATTCCTGCATAATATCCAGATCTTTTACTCTGAGAACAACCTCACCAAGAGATTTAATGGTTCTGGTGGATTCGCTCATTTTCAGCCATCCTTTCCCTAAGATTCAATCTATCTGTACTGGCTTGCGCAAAAGGTCAATCCCCCACCCTATCAGCCAGACAGGCACGAGCAGGAATAAACCGCTGCTCCCAATGAAGAAAATCGTCTGTATATCCAGGAAGCGGCCTGCGGAATCAATCAGGGCAGAAAACCCCAACAAGCGGGTGACAACGCCGAGGGCTCGACGCTCACGTTGTATCAGGGGACCCAGCCCGATCAACCAGATACCCAGCAAGAACACCTCTAATGGGTTCCAAAGACCAAGGAAAACAGCATTCAGGAAACTATTGAAAATCACCTGCAAATTATCACGCTGCGAGGCAGAGGCCTGAACATAATGGTTGATCAACGGCGGCAGGACGGCTGATAATACAATTGCCCCCATTGACCCGATCAGGATGTAGGCAAGTCCGCACAAGGTGTAGAGGCTTACGTGGATGGGGCTCTTCTGCTTCAACCATGCCCAGAGATGCAAGGCAAGCGGCGTTAAGAGTAAATAGGAACCGAAGACATCAAAGATCATCCCCCATCGAAGCAGGCCAGCACCACGCGCGCCCGTGGAAATCATGGCTCCCGAAAACGCTTCGACGCTAAAGCTAAAGTTCATGACAGCCAGGAGCAGCACAACGCCGCTGAGGTAACATAGCACAGCCAGGATCGTTGTCACCGCTGCCAATCGTTGAAATAATTGATGGTCGCTCATGGCTTACCTTCTTTCAGAATCGAACTCAACTGAGTTTTCAAAGCCTGCCGCCGTCAGCCCATTGCACAGGAAGCAGGCATTGATTCAACTAACGAATTAAAATGGCTTGAAAATCATCAGCCACAATACGATTGCTGGGATAATGTAGCCAACCACGACGAGGCCGGTCACACTACTCTTAGTGAGCAGTGCTGCGACTTCCTCTGGGCTGGAGGCTGGTTCGGCAGGGAGTTGTTTACTGCCTTTCATGTACGGCAGCCCGACCAGACGCCTCAGTTGTTTGTAGTGGGTCTCATTGAATATACCCATATAGATAAAGACAAACAGCATCAGCACGATCGATGCCCAAATGTAGCCTTTATTCCAGATATGGATCAGGAAAGGGAGAACGAGACCTGTCAGCCCCATGATCAGGAATGATACGCCCATCAGGATCGCTGTTGACCAGGAGAGATCGAGCATGGCGCCGATACGGGCGAAATCCGTTTCCTTCCGTATTTTGAAAGCCATCGCAGCTGATGTGCCATGCGCAAGGAAAAAGGTGAGTGCTGCCAGAATATGCAAGAAGATTAACCATCGAATAAGTATGGCGAGCATAATAGTCTCCTTGTTTTGCCGAAAAGCTCATTTTTAGTTGACAGGCTACTTGCTCCTCTGAGTTCTAATTTCTGGATATTAGACATCTCGTTCAAGTCCCAAACCTGCATCCCGGGCGCGGACGATCGCCTGGGCCCGGT
>DASWEH010000021.1:0-3943 GCA_036394895.1 Anaerolineales bacterium | reverse complement strand
ATACGCCACTCGCATAACCTACCGCGGCTCGGACTTCCAGCGCTTTCTTCTCACGATCGGCCAACAAAATGGAAACACGATCACCACCCAGTGTGACCTGTAATCCATTGACGGCCGACTGCAAGGCTTCATCCAGCGTTGTCCCTGAAGCAGCTGTAGTGGTGATGTGGTGCAGCAGTCTGTGCTGGGCAAGATGTTCCTGCGTTTCGGCGAAAAGCTCTGTGTTTACTACGGCAATTGCCAATTGGTCAGCCAGGATTTGCAGCGTGCGGAGGTTCTCTTCAGAAAAGGCATAGGTCTGCTTGCTCTGGACATCCAGGACGCCCACGATTCGGTCACCGACTTTCAAGGGCAGGGAAGCCTCTGCGCGCGTTTCAGGTAATAACGGATGGGGTTGATACGTCGCATCGCGTGAGGTGTCGTTGACGATCAGTGGTTCGCCTTTCCCAGCGACAAACCCCACGACGGACTTTGACCCAATACCCAGCTTATGACCGGCTCGCTTCAATTGCGCGCCGGCTTCGCCCGTCGCTTCCCGGATGACAACAAATTCACCGGGCAGGTCTTTGAGAAAAATGGAGGCATGATAAAAATCGAAGCGCGATCGGATCAATTCAACCGCTTTCTCCAGAAGTTCATCAAGCTCAAGTGAACTGCTGATATCTCTGGCAATTTCTGCCGCGGTTTCGAATTGCAACGCACTCTTTTTGCTCTCGTTGATCAAGACAACGTTATGAATAGCGCCTGAAACCTGATTTGCAACCGAGATCATAAAACGCAAGTCGTTAGCATCAAAACTATTCTCGCGTTCAAGGTCCTGGATAATGATCGCGCCAATGGCTTCGCCTCGAGCCAGTAATGGAACTCCCAACCACGATAGGGCAGGTTTACCGGTAATTTTTGCCCCCATGGCGATGGCACGCTTTTCAGTGTCTTCAACGAGCATAAGCGGCTCGCGTGTGCGGATCAGGATGGAGGTTAAGCCTTCGCCCAATGGGAATGAGTCTATGGAAGAAAAGGCATTGTCTTCATAAAGATAAGGGATGCTAATAGAGTTGGTGCGTTGATCGTAGAGGGCGATCACAAATCCATATTGTCCAATCACCAAACGAATTTGATCATGAATGAGTTTATAGAATGCGCGCAAGTCATCGACATTGGTCGTATTCGATGCAAGGGTGCTCAGGGCTCTGATTTCCGCAGCTTGCCGTTCGTTAAGCGATTCAATGTCTGAATGACTATCCAGAGCATTTGTGGTTAACTCAATCGTTTTCGCAAAAGCCTCAACAACATCTTCTGTTAATTGCTGGCCGTCGCGCGCACCTATTAATACAAGACCGCGCAGTTGTCCTTTTTGAAGGATGGGAACATACGCGGCTGTCTTACATCCTAGCTGACGGGGATACGCCGTCAGAGGCGGAGGCAGGGACGAAGCCTCTCGCAGATCCACCAAAACAGAACCAGCGCTAAAGGTGGTCTCTATTTCAGTGAGAGATAAGGAAAGCTCAATCCCGCGCGGGATCGTCGCATGAACCTGTTGCCCTTGTGGATCGGAATACTGGACAAGGTGCAAACGGTTTCCGCTCGCGATAAAGTAAACAGTGAGAAAGAATTGGCTGTTCAGAGGATTGGATCCCATCGGACGATTTGTGATTAGCTAAATTCCCAAACGGCTTCTCCGTTCAGGATGCGGCGAATCTGGTCAGGGAATTTGTCTGGATCCAGTGGTTTGCCCAAGAAGCCGTCGAAGCCTGAATTTTTCGCCTTGTTCATTTGATCTGTGCTGGCTTCTGCAGTTACGGCAATGATCGGGATTGACTTGAGCCGATTGGAAGCCCGGATCTTTTTGAGAGCGCCATACCCGTCTTCGTAAGGCAGACGAATATCCATCAGGATCAAATCCAGGCGTTGTAACGTATCGGCATATTCCACGACTTCATAACCAGAAGTTTTCCACTCACAGTGGATGCCCAGGTATCCGAGCATTCGGGCGATCAAGACAAAGTTTGCAACATTGTCTTCAACGACTAAAACCGTTGCATCCTTTGGAATTGTTGGTTTCTTGATGGGTTGGGTATCAGTAATATTTTCAGGCATTGGATCTCCTTGAAAGAAATTTTTCGATTTCCCGGGTCAGTTGATCGATATCAAGTGGCTTTTGAATGTAACCATCACACCCGGCCTCCAGTGTTTTTTCTTTATCACCACGCATGACGTTTGCGGTGAGGGCCAAGATGGGAATGCGTTCAAATCCCGGCAGGGATTTGATCCTTGCGGTCAGAGTATAGCCGTCCATGTCAGGCATATTAATATCCATCAAGATCAGGTCTGGACGCGCCGTCTTTAAAACATCGAGAGCATCCTTTCCATCGATGGCTTCCAGCAACGAATAATCCTCTGCGAGCAGAATGCGCTTGACAAGCAGGCGATTATCAGGGTTATCTTCCACGTACAAAATTGTTCCTTTATTTTCTGATGACACCATTCTGAGGGAACCTCCAACATGATTCTACATAGGACTGTTGGGGGAAGACATGACAGGTACCTTACAAATTACCAAACAAAAATGTCGAGGGAGCCTCTCCTCGACATTCACGCAGCCAGCCTGCGGTTCAAAGCGGGTGATGGGACTCGAACCCACGATATCTTGCTTGGGAAGCAAGCGTTCTACCACTGAACTACACCCGCGTATTACACAGTTATTCTATGGTTGAATTTGAGATAGGCAAGGGTTCATCTTGCCACGGTAGGACAATTTTACCGCCTCCACAAGGAGCGTCAAGGGATTATCGTTACAGGTTTTTGAAGCATGTGATGATTTCTGCTTTCACCGAGCTTTTTTTGCTTAACGCTTTGTGCCTGAGGGTCATTGATTCCGTCTGAGCAGCTTATTTGCCAGCTCAAATAGTGCCTCGCCAGCCTCCCCTTGAGGATCAGCCTCCCTCAGACTCATTATGGCGAGGTCTGTCATTTGTTGTACCGCATCGTTGGCTTTTTCATATCCACCCTCGCTGGCAAGCACTCGTGCAAGTTCCTGAACTTCTGTTGTTTGGATTGGTCCTTGTTTCCAGCGCGCTGCGAATTTGCCATTAGCACTGAGTCCAGCCAACACCGGGAGAGAATTCTTTCCTTCGACCAAATCACTGGCAGCGGATTTGCCGGTCAAGGCTTCATCGCCCCAGATGCCAAGGATGTCATCCTGCACTTGGAAGGCAAGCCCAAGATAATGCCCAAATGAGCGATAAGCATCCTGCTTCGAATCCTCGGCTCCGCCAAGCAGCGCGCCGACATGACAACATGCGGATAGCAAGGCTGCTGTTTTACCTGCGACCATCGGCCAGTAATCGTTAACGCCAAGATCAATCTTTTCTTCATAGGACATATCGAGGAATTGGCCACGCGTGAGTTCGAGGCAAGTAAGATGCAAAATCTCTGCAGCTTTCACAACAACTTCAGCGGAATAATTTTCTTTTAAATCAATGATAGCTTGATTTGAAATGACGAACAGCGCATCGCCCGCATTGATCGCCATGGGCATACCCCATTTCACCCAGGTGGTTGGACGCCCGCGACGCTTCTCGGAGTTATCTTGAATGTCATCGTGGACTAGCGAGAAGTTGTGGACAAGTTCCACGGCTGCGGCTGCCGGTAAGGCGGATTGCCAATCCGCCCCACAGGCGGCAGTACACAGTAGCACCATCAACGGACGGATCCGTTTGCCGGTGGCTTCGGGGCCCGCGCCTTCACCTGTCCAGCCCATGTGATAAGTAAGCATTTCGTAAAAAGCTTTCGTGCGCGGCGCGTCAACGCGGGAAATTTGTTTTTGCAGTTCGAGTTCAATCTGAGAGAGAAGTGTTTTCGTATCCATTGGTTAAGATCCTGTTCCCGTATAACTGTTCACGCCTTTTGTCCAAATCCAATAGGTGAGGGCGAAAAGTCCAAT
>DASWEH010000020.1:0-3371 GCA_036394895.1 Anaerolineales bacterium | reverse complement strand
TGCGTTGTAACGCCCATTACAATGAGCGTATCCCCACTGGCTTGAACATTTTCTAAGCCTGACAACGATTCAAGTGCCCGGACAGCACCATCCGTATCGTGTACGGTTAAGCGGACAGCTGGCTTCTGTGCGTTGAGTAGATCATCCACACGTCCCTGGGCAACCACCCGCCCTTGGTTCAGTACGGCGATCCGGTCACAGACCTGTTGGACCTCATTGAGCAGATGACTCGATAACAAAACCGTTGTGCCATTTTCCGTAAGCGAGCGCAACAGTTGCCGGATCTCACGCATGCCCGCGGGATCAAGTCCATTGGTCGGCTCATCCAAGATCACAAAACGTGGATGATGCAGGAGTACCATTGCAATGCCGATACGCTGCTTCATGCCTGTTGAAAAATTGCTGACTTTGCGCCGTGCAGAGTCCGTCATACCGACCAATTCGAGTACTTCGGCAATCCGCTTTTTGTCTACGTTGGGAGAGAGGAGCGCTAACAGGTCAAGATTATCCCAGGCGGAGAGATAGGGCACAAAGGCAGGCGCGCCCAAGAGAGCCCCAACTTCCTTAAGTGCATGAACGTGATTCGGTGTCACGCGCTGACCGAGCACGTGTACCTCACCTGCCGTCGGGTGGACAAGCCCCAGCGTCATACCGAGCGTGGTGGTCTTGCCCGCGCCGTTGGGTCCGAGAAAGCCAAATACCTCGCCTTCGTAGGCAGTGATATTGACCGCGTCCACGGCTTTGTGAGTGCCGAAAGTTTTAGTCAGGTCTTTCGTTTCGAGAACGATGTTGGTCATAAATATTCCTTTGTATCGGTAGGGGCGATCCTTCAATGTCATACAGTGTTGTGCAATTAATGTTTTTGTCGGGTCGCCCTATGTTTTATCCGCCTAAATCCTGGCGGGAGAAGATGACAAATGAGAACGCGCACAAGATCGTAAAAATGATTCCAATGGCAAGAATGGCTTGCGGCTCAACCATCAAGGGCGGATGAAAAATGGGCCGTGAGGCTGTGCGATCGATTGTGTAATAATTGATTTGCAGGGCCATTGATAAATTTCCGGGCAAAAAACGAGTGAGCAACGGATAGCGGTCGCTGACTGACATAAGCAATCTCTCAAACACGTTTGCGTAGACGATCATGCCCCCGCCGGCGAAAATGGGTGAGTGGCTAACAATTGCCAACAATACGGTTAGCGCAAGATAGGGCAAGGAAATCCAAAATGTGCGTAGAAATATAGGTAGAAGCGCGGCTGTATTGAGGCGTGAAATATCCACTGCTCCGAAGAACAAGCTACGGGATAGAGCAGAAAGCGCCAGGGTTGCGACGACCATAAAGAGGATGATCAATCCACTGATGAGCAGAATCACTGTTAAGCGCGCGAGCAGCAGGGTGGGACGCGGCAGGCCGCGGGTCAGTCAGAGACGTAGCTTCGAATAGTCGTACGCGGCAATCACGGCGGCGGTCACCGCGTAGACGAATCCACTGATCCAGTTGAAGAAGGAAAGTCCTTCCAGCAAATCCTGTTCGAGTCCGCCATCCGATGGACTAAAACCAGACTTGATTTGCGAGTGATGCACAACGATGAACAATGCCAGCAAGAGTAGGAGTGCAGTTAACCCGATCCAAAGCGCAGGGTGTTTGACCGTCTTGCGGATTTGTATGGAAACCTGGCGCAGGAACATGCTTACTGTCCAAGTGCGACGATGTCTTGCACATCTTCTGTGACAAGCAATGAACTGATGCTTCCGAGTGCAAATACGATTGTAAGAATAATGATAGTAATGGCGATCATGGGTGTCTCCTTGTGAACGCCCCGAAGTATAGAAGATAGGTTCATTTTGCGGCTCAGCCGCGAGGATGATTATAGGTCAGACTGGAGATGGATTGATTGAGTTCGTTTGCGATCAAGAAAATTATCCTATCCTGGTAAGAGGCGTTAGGCAGGTGGCTATTCTATCGGTCCCGCATATAGATCATTTTCGGTTACAGAATTACACAAGCGTCTGGAACGAAATCACAACGTTGGACGTTATGGTCAATGACAGAGAAAAAATCGTGAACCAAGTCTCATCTTAACAATTGATCTTCCAACCCTGAAGGGAGGTAAGAATGACCACCTTGCAGAGAAAGTCATTTCGTCTTTTGAACGTCTTCGCAGCTTTCTCGCTGCTCCTGGCGAACCTGGGAAATGTAGTTGGGGTCAATGCAGCGCCGGTCGAAGTCTCAAGCGAACAAAGCCAATTCTCATTCCATACAGAGGCTGAACATCAGCCACAGGTGCTCGCGGTTTCACCCGAGTCAGGTTTCCTAAATCAACGGAACCTGTCCGTGAAGGTGACGTTCGATGTCCCCATGCATCGCGAACACACGCAAGTCGCATTCTCCATTCAACCGTATGTGCCGTACGAGTTCGTGTGGGAGGATGATAAGACCCTGAACATACAACTCTCGGAACCGCTGCACCCGGGTACTCAATATGCGCTAACCTTGGCGGGAGGGGATGTAAAGAATTCCGCTCAAAGCACGAATGCTGTGCCCTTGCCTGAAGATTATCGCTGGTATTACTGGTTGAATGCTTTCGATATTGATATCACCACGCCCTATCTCACGCAGGTGGTGCTCAAATTCAACGCTGCGATTGATCAGGAAAGATCAGGCTTGCCGTTTGAGATCCAGCCGGAGGTGGCTGGCGAATGGAAGTGGGGAACGGATCAAACAGCATTCTTTACCGCTTCTGATGGCTTTCTCCCCGCTCAACAATACACGGTACATCTTGCTCGACCACTTTATGACCAATATGGCGAATTACCCTACGAGGGGCCCGATCTTGTTTTTGCCTCTCCGCCACCTATCCATTCAGTAGAACCGAAAGAGGGCACAAATGTTTCGGCAGATTTTGGTCCGATCCAGATTATCTTTACGGAGCCCGTAGATCACGAATCAGCTCAGAACGCCTTCACAATAACTCCGCCAATTTTAGGATGGTTCACCTGGAGCAAAAGCAAGGCATCCACCTTTGAAGATACCCTCTCTTTCATGCCCGACAGATTATTCGAGATCGGCAGTGAATACACTGTTTCGATATCTCGGGATCTAAAAGCGCGAGCGGGTACCCCTTTGATTCTTTCACCCTATACATGGACGTTCCAAGTGGACCCTTACTATTATCCGTACCACGCTCCGGCTTCGTTTGGGGAAACAGGCTCGAATGTGCAGGTTGTAGATGTGAATGGCCCTCGCAAAGTGCAGTTTGCAGCAAGCACAGATATCCTCCAGTTCGAAATTTACAAGTACGATCTGATTGACTTTGTAAAATTGTATTCCGAAGATGCCACCAGAGACTATGGTTTACGTCCCATTTCATTAC
>DASWEH010000019.1:0-3384 GCA_036394895.1 Anaerolineales bacterium | reverse complement strand
GAATGCCGGGGAAGGTCGGAGAGCCTGTCATCCACAAGACAGAAGATGTGTAGGATAATGTCGTTTGTAGTCATGGGGTTTCTCCTCATTTGGGTTTCGCAACCTGAGGATACCCCATGACTCAACTAGCACCAAAGGTTATTAGACTCCACAGTCTTTCACAATTTGGTTGACACATGTGCATAAAATATTCTCTTTGCGATTTCCGTCGCGAGGACATAAAGCAGGGTGATCAGCAACAATAAGAACATCACACTCGCAGGCAATGGGACAAAACCGAGCAAGCCATTGAATGGAAGATAGGGAATGACAAAGGTAATCAGAGAGATGATTAAGGTGGAAATCCATAGCCAATGCCCTGGTTTGCTTTGGTAGAAGGGACGGCGAGTCCGTACAATCAGCGCGACCAGCAATTCGGTTAGGAGTGATTCGATGAACCACCCCGTGCGAAACTGCTCTGGCGATGAGTGAAGTATCCACAGCAAAAACCCAAAGGTCAGAAAGTCAAATGCAGAACTGACCAAGCCAAAGACGATCATAAAATTGCGGATGAATTTCACATCCCAGCGATGGGGAGTTTTCACGTACTCGCGATCCACATTGTCGCTGGCGATGGCAATGGCGGGAAAATCTGAGAGAAAGTTATTGAGCAGAATCTGTTTAGCGAGGAGCGGAAGAAAAGGCAGGAAGAGAGAAGCGCCCGCCATACTGAGCATGTTGCCAAAGTTGGCGCTGGTGGTTGTAAAAACATATTTGAGCGAATTCGCAAACGTGACGCGTCCTTCTTCAATGCCGCGCCGCAATACATCCAATCCAGGCTTGAGCAGAACAAAATCGGAGGCCTCGCGCGCGACATCCACCGCGCTTTCTACCGAGATACCAACATCTGCATCGTGCAGTGCTGGCGCGTCATTGATGCCATCCCCCATATAGCCAACCACATGGCTCCTCTTCTGCAAGGCGCGAATGATGCGCTCTTTCTGGTTTGGGTCAACATCTACAAACAAGTCGGTGTGTTCGACTTTATGCAAGAGAGCTTCATCACTGAGCTGGCCGAGTTCTAAGCCGCTCAACACACCTTCCATGGGAAGTTTTACCGCTTCTGCCACGTGCATTGCCACACGCTGATTGTCCCCTGTGATGATCTTGAGTCGCACGCCAAGTTTTTCAAGCGCTTCAATCGCCTGGCTGGCATCTGACTTGGGCGGGTCGAAAAACAATAAGAATCCAGAAAAGCTCATGTCGCGTTCGTCCGCGCTGGTGTAGTTGGATTGTTTCTCGACCGGCTTGATCGCCAACCCCAACACACGGAAGCCCTGATCGCTCCATCCCGCGAAGCGTGCCTGGATCTGTTTGGCTTCGTTCGCATCGAGCGAAGTTGTTTTCTCTCCTTCTCGAATCGAGCTGCATACTTCCAATACATTATTCAGCGCGCCTTTGGTGATTAAGAGAGGTGACCCATCTTTCTCTTGCACGATGATGCTTAATCGTTTGCGGTTGAAATCATAAGGGACTTCATCCAACTTAGTAACATTGCTCAGATCAAGTTGCTTCTGCGAGGTAATTGCTTCGTCAAGCGGATTAGATAACCCGGTCTGAAAATGTGCATTCAGATAGGCAAAGCGGAAAATTTCTTCAGATGCGTTCCCCTGTACATCGACCGCGCCATCCAAGCGTACAACGCCTTCCGTCAACGTGCCAGTCTTGTCAGTGCAAAGCACATCCATGCTGCCGAAATTCTCGATGGCATTCAACTGCCGCACGATCACACCCTGTTTCGCCATCGTGCGTGCGCCTTTCGATAAATTGATGGTAATGATCGCGGGCAGGAGTTCAGGCGAGATACCAACTGCCAGCGCAATGGCAAACAGGAGTGAATCAATGGGCGGCTTCGCAGAAACCACATTCATGGCGAATACGATCAGAATGAGCACGATCATGATCTGACTCAGCATCAAGCCAAAATGCCGAATACCACGCTCGAACTCCGTTTCCGGGGGACGCAGACTCAAGCGGTCTGCGATCTGACCATAGTTCGTCGCAGTGCCGGTTTGAACAATGAGCACTTTGGCTGTACCACTTCGGACAGACGTACCCATGAAGATACAGTTTGTGCGTCCGGTGAGATTGGCTGATTCTGGGACAACCCCCACTTCTTTCTTGACCGGGAACGTTTCACCTGTTAAGACAGCTTGATTCACGAAAAAGTCTTTCGCCTCTAAAAGCACACCATCGGCAGGGATCAGATTCCCGGCGGAGAGCATTACAACATCCCCCGGGACGATGGTTTCAACCGGAATGGCTCGCTGTCGACCATCACGGAGTGTGTTCACATTATGAGAGAGACGAGAGCGTAATTTTTCGATCGCGTTGGTGGCCGAATATTCCTGTATAAAGGTGATCACTGCGCTGGCGACAACGATCGCCAGGATCACAATCGCATCAATCCACTCCTGGACAAAAGCAGATATGATGACTGCAAAGAGCAAAATAAAGACCAGTGGGCTTTTGAATTGATTGAGGAATAAGATAAGCGGAGTGGCGCGGCGTGTGACTCTTAATGTATTTGGTCCCGCCTCTTTTAGGCGCTTTTCGGCTTCAGCCGCACTTAAACCATTCTCTGTTGACTGTAAAGATGCTAAAAACTGATCAGCAGGAATACTCCAATAAGCGGTAACTTTAGAGGATTGCTGATTCATGTTTTGTAAGCCACGACTCCAAAGGCACGCGGCGCGCGAATCACTCGTTTGAACCCTGCTTCCTGTAAGCGGCGTACGACACCTGCCGTCACTCGTGCGCCGCTCTTGCTCTCCGGGTCACCGATGTAATGAAAGATCCGTCCGTTGGGTTTCAGCACGCGGAGCGCCCGCTGATAAAATGCCAGTGAATATAAATCACCGGCCAGGCTGAACATTGGCGGGTCATGAATGATCGTCGAGAAAGACTCGGCATCGAATCGCTCGATCTCGTCGAACGCATCGCCGATGACTTGTGTGATTTTCGGATTGTTGAATAAAGCCTTTGACCAGGGATTGAGCCGCGCTATTTCCTGCGCCATCGGGTCAATTTCAATCGTTGTTACATGGCTGGCTGTTTTTGCCGCTTCGATGGCGGTATAGCCAAGGCCGGTTGTTGTATCCAACACCTCTCCTTTTATGGGCGCGATGGCCTTGATCTTGTTAAGCGTGTCCTGGTGTGGATTTGTGTCCTTGATGCGGTGCATGGGGATGCCGGAAATCAGCATGGTTGGCGCAGAATCTGTTGGCATTAACCCATAGACTCGCCCGGAAAATTCAGAGAAGCCCCTGATGGCTTTGAGCGCATTCTTCTCCACGTAATAACAGGCCGTTTCATTGCCGCTGATCTCTTCAATGCCTTTCCAAT
>DASWEH010000018.1:0-5266 GCA_036394895.1 Anaerolineales bacterium | reverse complement strand
ATGTAATCGGGTGTGTCTGAAAATGCCACATAGGAACCTTTCCCCTGCCTGACCAGGTCATCCAAGCCGCGCGCGATTTCTTCCACGGGCGTCATGTAATCCCACATGTGAAGATAATAAATATCGATGTGGTCGGTCTGTAATCGCTTCAAACTACGCTCAACGGATTTCATCATATTCTTGCGACTGTTCCCGCCACCGTTTGGGTCAGTGTTATCAGGTTTGGTCAGGGTATATTTGGTCGCAACCACAAAATGATCGCGGTCTGCTTTGAGAAAATCGCCGAGGAATTCTTCGGCGGTGCCATCCGTGTAATTGACAGATGTATCGATAAAGTTGCCGCCTTCTTTAGCAAACAGGTCGAACATCTTTTTGCTCTCGGCTTTCGACGCGCCCCAGCCCCACGTCTCCCCGAAAGTCATCGTGCCGAGACAAAGCTCCGAAACTCGTAGTCCGCTGTGACCGAGTAATTTGTATCTCATCTTTCCTCCATGGAATGGGAATATCCTTCTTATTGGCTTGAATTTTCACCCAAAAGTAATTTCTTTGGAAGAGAGCAAACCAGTATTTAAGTTTTGATTCTTTCATACTTCAGTAGTGTATTTTCGGGTTTTTTGCCCTCAAACCTACTTATCAACCTCTAGTAAAATCCTTGTACAAGATGAAGGCCTCATGAAAATATCAGTCAGATCTGTTTCTACTATGCTTCTCTTGATCTTAATTCTCTGTATGGGAATTTGGATTCTTGAAGCTCAAACTAAATTCTTTCGCAGAGTTTACGATGAAATGATCCTGGATAATCGAAATCATTATCTCTCCTGTGAGCAATTGCCTTTGGAAGCTGAAGCCATCCAGGTTTTGGACGAGCACCAGGATGCTATAAAGAAGATTAAACAGATCAATCCAGGTTTTGTTGGTGCAGAAATGGACGCCTCAACCTGTCCTGGGAAAGCGGATATCCTCTTTTGGTATGGCAGTCATAAAGATCGACTCCTGATTGAAGACATTATTGCGAGCGAAACTTTTTATGGGATCCCTTATCGGCTGGAGAATCGTTGACTAGTTCAGCTTACTCTTATGAATTTTGGGTAAAAATCTACGTAAATCTATATTGATTTTTTCGCTCAAGAATGTACAATTCAGTTCTCAAGTATGGTGCGTATGAAACGCGCTTTTTCTATGTTAATAGACTCCGTTGGTTGAGGCGCAAGCAGTCGAAACCAATGGGTAACATGTAAACAAGATATTACTTGTAAGAGGTGGTTTCGATATGTTCTCGCTATCGCTCGAACTACTCAACCACCGGTTGTATAAAGGTATTATGTTCCTCAAACGTTTCCAGCTGGGTCTGATTCATGTCGCGGTCGCGATGACCCTTGTTCCCATCAATAGCACGCTCAACCGCGTGATGATCAAGGAACTCGCCATCTCCGCGACGCTTGTAGCCATCTTGGCTTCTCTACCTTATTTATTTTCTCCCATTCAGGTTGCCATTGGCTCCTATTCGGATGGCCATCCCATCTTTGGTTTTCGCCGCACGCCGTATATCCTCGTTGGTCTCATTCTTTGTGTGCTGGGAGTAATCGTCTCGCCACAGGTTGCGTTCCTGATGGCAAAGAATTTTCCGCTGGGTCTGCTCGCGGGCTTGTTAGCGTTTGGCGCATGGGGGATGGGTTATAACCTCTCCGCTGTTTCGTATCTCTCTCTTGCATCTGAACTCTCCGGTGAAAATGGACGCGGCAAAACGATCGCGACCATGTGGTTCATGATGATCACTTCCATTATTGTGACAGCCATCGGGCTTAGCCGTATGGTGGATCCATACACACCTGAAGCATTGATTCGTGCGTTTGGATACGTTGCCGTGTCAGCGCTAATTTTGGGTTTGCTTGGTCTCATCAGACTTGAACCTCGCGCAAGCGTTTCCTCAGCCGCCTCTGAGTCTTACACCGTTAAACAAATGACGTCTGCCATTACAGCAAATCCTGTCGCGCGCACGTTTTTCATTTATCTTCTTTTGCTTCTTGCTGCCATTCTCGGGCAGGATGTTCTGCTCGAGCCGTTCGGTGCGGAAGCCTTCGGCATGACCGTGACACAGACGACGCGGATCACCTCTATTTGGGGAACATTCGTTTTACTTGCGATCATCGTTGCTGGAGTCCTTGAGGGACGTGTTTCGAAACGTCTCGTTGCACAACTAGGCAATACTGGCGCGTTATTCGGATTTGTGGTCATTGTGATCAGCGGTTTCTTTCTGAGCAAAAATGTGTTTTATATGGGTGTAACATTGTTAGGGATCGGCACTGGACTTTCCACGGTCGCGAACCTTTCGTTGATGTTCGATCTCACCGTTCCGGGTATGGTGGGACTCTATATCGGCGCATGGGGATTCTCGAATGCGCTCTCGCGGTTAACGGGATCGGTTCTGGGCGGTGTGGTGCGCGATGTGGTGACGCAGGCAACAGGCGTCGCGTTGAGCGGATATCTAGTCGTGTTCAGCATCGAAGCGTTGATGTTATTAATCGCCGCGATCATGCTGTATCGAATAGATGTCAACGCATTTCAAAAACGAGTTCATGAACCGTCCTATGTCGAAAAAGTGGCATTGGCGGCGGAATAGAATCATATGCTTGAGAATCGTTTGCCATTTGTACAATTGAATATCAACTCCTCTTCACAGCACAATGAAGGTGATGAAGAAGTTTGTATTGCCAATATCAGTCCACTTGAAAGGCAAAAGCGTCTGAGGTTTGGGATCACTCAATTTGTAATCACCCTTGTCATTTTAGGTATAATGCTGGCCTTTGGTGTAGATCGTCTCTGGCGATTACCACTCCTGTTCCTGTTTTGGGCATCCGCGGTTGGGTACTTTCAGGCGCGTGACAAAACCTGAATCTCCTTGGCTTCGCGCAGTTCGCGCAAACTAGGTGATAACATTGAGAAAATTGAAGATGTCAACGAACTGGCTCAAGTGCGCCGTCAGGCGCGTAGAGTCATCCTCCGTGCATTTCTTGTTGCTTTTCTACTCACATGGATCGTATTCCTTATCCCGCTCTAGCAATGACTGACGAATGGCTTTCCCTAAGTGACGCAGCCAGGCTGCTTGGCGTGCATCCAAGCACGGTTCGGCTTTGGTCCGATAAAGGAGTCTTGCCTACTCACCGCACTTCGGGTGGACATCGGCGCTATCGCCGCGAGGAAGTGTTGTTATGGGCAAAGACGGCGCGTGAAGTCCGCGTGGAACCTGAAAGCATTATGCATACTGCCATGAAGAACGTCCGCGTGCAGATCGGGGAAGCCAATTTGGAATTGGAGAGCTGGTACGAAAAGTTGGATGAGAATGCGCGCCGTCAGTATCGTGAAAGTGCTCATTCCCTTTCACAGGGCTTGATGACTTATTTGGCTGCCGAAAATGGCGATGATTTTGAAGCGCATGCGATTGGATACGAATACGCCTCACGCGCCCGGCGCTACGGACTCTCTGAAGTGGATGCGACGCGCGCCTTATTGTTCTTTCGCAATGCGCTCATTGAGTCGGTCATGAAAGTATATCGTGAAGCCAATATCATGTCCGGAAAAGCTTGGGAGGACATGCTTCACAAAATGCACACGTTTACCGATCAGATTTTGATCAGCCTCTTGGAAACGTATCACAAGCTCGAAAGTGCTAATCATTAATTCTTATAGTTTTCTTATCTCTGTCATAGATAGTTGGAGGGACCTTCACACTATAATGAAATCATGATACTTGATCTCCCTCACATTCTTGCAGCAAGGCGCAATCACGCAGTGGAACATGCCACGCTTAAAATCCTTGCGCGCAAATACGATGATAAAAACCTGGCTGGACACTCCAATCCCACAGGTTTCTTCCTGTTCGGTGATATGACCACGGACGATATTCGCGATGCGATCAATGAGGCCATGACTCGTCTTCGGGCAGGCGAAAAGGAACTGGCCATCCATCCAGGTTGCGGAACCAATCTGGCGGCATCCATGGTTCTTCCGATGACTCTGGCATCCGTTCCATTTCAAAGAGGCCGGTCCACTCGTGGACAGTTTCTTCTGATCCCGGTCGCTATGATGTTTGCCGTCTTTGGTTACGTATTGAGCAAGCCGCTTGGTCCTTGGCTGCAGCGCAATGTCACGACGGAAGCAAATTTGGGGAACTTGCAAGTCAAGGAAATTGTGCCTGTGCGTAAAGGCGTTCACCGAATCATTACGAAGTGAAATTTGCCACGCACGACATCATTAAAGTATTCTTATTTGCCTAATGACCACATGGATGGCTTTCACGCTATAATGAAATCATGATACTAGACCTACCTTACATTCTTGAAACAAGACGCAATCACGCCCTCGAGCATGCCACGCTCCACATGCTGTCGCGGACGCATAAGATCAACATGGGTGGACATTCGAACCCAACAGGATTCTTTATCTTTGGTGAGTTGCTTACCGAAGACATCCGCGCGGCGCTAAACGAAGCCTACTCACGCCTGCGCTCGGGTGAGAGTGGACTTGCAATCCATCCGGGATGTGGGACGAACCTGGTTGCCACTGCATTCCTTCCCGCGACGATGGCTTGGATGCCCATGCAAGGCGTGCGTTCCATCCGCTGGCGCCTCCTATTGATACCGCTCGCATTGGTCTTTGGCGTCTTTGGCTTTTTCCTAAGCAAGCCGCTCGGAACGTGGTTGCAGCGCTACATCACCACTGAAGCGGATTTGGGCAACATGCAAATCATCGATGTGACCCTCGTTCGAAAAGGCGTCCACCGCATCATTACGAAATAGTTAACCACGAAGGACACAAAGGGCACGAAGGTTTTAAAAACTTTGTGTTCTTTGTGCCCTTTGTGGTTAAAATTTTCATGTCCAATCTCTACTTCCTCTTCGGCAACGACGAATTCGCCATCACACGTAAGCTCAAAGAGTTTGATGCCGATTTTACGGACCCAACTAGCGCGGACATGAACACGGCGCGCCTCGAGGCGCGTTCGATGGACGAAAACGACCTGAACAACGCGGTTAATGCCATGCCGTTCCTGGCGAAGAGACGTTTGGTACTGCTCGCAAATCCCTCTGCAAAGTATAACAATCCATCCACAAGAAAGAAATTTCTTGAGTTCATCGAGAAATCGCCAGAAACTACACGCGTGGTGATGTATGAATCAGTGGAACCGAAAGAAGCCGAGAAGCACTGGCTGGTGAAATGGGCGGAGAAGAACAATAAATTAATTCAAACCAAAGCGTTCATACTCCCG